>JAWXBP010000444.1 GCA_034440135.1 Planctomycetia bacterium | reverse complement strand
GTTCGCCGACCGTTAAACGCGACGACGCCTGGCGCGCGATCAACCTACGCCAAAATGACACACGATCCGCCGCCGAAGTTCGAGACATAGCCGTCACCGGGGGAAGCCCAAGTTCAAGCCCACCCCCTCAACCTACCAACCCCAACAACCATGCCGATTCGGGAACGGTTACCGGATATCGATGATCGCATTAAGGAACTCAGGAGAATGAAGAAGGCATTGGTCCCGCTCATCGCGGCATGCGACGGAAATGGCAAACTGGATGGCTGCCCGATTTTAGCAGCCATCGAATCGTCCCACTGAACAACTGCAGCAACGTCCTCGTTCGAAAGGAGGCGATAATGCCACGCGACCACCATCACAGCGGTCCTCCCAGCAATGTTCAGACGGCGATTGACCCCGTTTGTGGAATGCGAGTAGATCCGCAGCATTCCGCTGGTTCGCATGCTCACACAGGTGTGACCTATCACTTTTGCAGCATGCATTGCCTACAGAAGTTCAAAACGAATCCGGAAGCATTTGTCGAAAAACGGCAGGCGGAGCCATCGTCCGTTTCGGCGGGCAAATACACCTGCCCAATGCATCCAGAGATTGTGCAGGACGGTCCAGGAAATTGCCCCAAGTGTGGTATGGCACTGGAGCCGATGCAGCCGGCCGCCGAAGTGGGGCCAGATCCGGAGCTAATCGCGATGCAGCACCGGTTCTGGATCGGGACCGTTCTGACAGTGCCCATCTTTTCCATCGCCATGGCGGGTTTAATTCCCGCGCAAGGTCTGATGGAGTTCCTGCACAACCACATGACGGCATTCAACTGGGCGCAACTGATCTTGGCAACTCCGGTGGTGTTGTGGGGCGGCTGGCCATTTTTTCAGCGAGCTTGGTCGTCGGTAGTTCATCGAAGCCCGAACATGCTTACGCTCATCGCCTTGGGCGTTGGTGCAGCCTACCTTTACAGCTTGGCCGCGACGATCATTCCAGGGTGGTTTCCGGTCGGCTTTCGCTCCGCGGGCGGGGCAGCCGAACCGTATTTTGATAGCGCAGCGGTCATTGTCGTGCTGGTATTGCTCGGTCAGGTGCTCGAACTCCGCGCGCGGTCGCAAACCGGCGCTGCGATCAGGGCGCTCTTGGGACTGGCGCCGAAGACGGCGCGCGTCGTCCGTGACAATGGACAAGAGGAAGATATCCCCCGAGAACATGTACACGTCGGCGACCGGCTCCGAATCCGTCCAGGAGAGAAGCTCCCCGTCGATGGCGTCGTGATCGAGGGACAAAGCTCCCTCGACGAATCGATGATCACCGGCGAACCGATTCCCGTGGAAAAAACACCGGGAAGCAAGGTCGTCGGAGGAACCGTCAACGGGACTGGGGGTCTCCTGGTGCGAGCAGAACGAGTCGGAGGCGATACATTGTTGTCGCAGATTGTCCGGATGGTCGGCGAAGCGCAGCGTAGCCGAGCGCCCATTGAAAAACTTGTCAACAAGGTCTCCCTGTTCTTTGTGCCTGCGGTGCTGGGTACCGCCATCTTGACCTTTGTAGGTTGGGCCACTTGGGGATCGGAACCGCGCTTGGCCCATGCACTCGTGAACGCCGTGGCGGTCCTCATTATCGCGTGCCCGTGTGCATTGGGGCTGGCTACGCCGATGGCAATCATGGTCGGAACCGGCCGCGGCGCGACCGCAGGCGTCCTCTTCCGTGACGCGGAAGCGCTCGAAACATTGCGTAACGCTGACACACTCGTGGTCGACAAGACCGGAACGCTGACCGAAGGAAAACCAAAGCTCGTCGTTGTCGAAGCGCTCGCCGGTTTTGATGAGTCACTCGTCCTGAGAATTGCGGCGGGCCTGGAACGAGCCAGCGAACACCCCTTGGCGGCAGCAATTGTCTAGGGCGCGCAGAGCCGCGGGATTGAACCAGCGACCGTCGGCGACTTTCAGTCGGTCACAGGCAAGGGGGTTCGCGGCACTACCGGCTCGCAACACGTCGCGATCGGCAACCCGGCCATGATGTCCTCGGAAGGCGTCGATATCAGCTCGGTCGAGGGCCGACTTCATCAGCTACGCCAAGAGGGTCAAACGGTGATGATCGTCGCCGTGGACGGCAAGGCCGCCGGCTTGATCGGCGGCGCTGGCACGATCAAAGGCACCTCACAGGAAGCGGTCCAGTTATTGCACGCAGAAGGTCTACGTGTGGTGATGCTCACCGGTGATAGCCGTACGACGGCTGAGGCCGTCGCTCGCACGCTTGGCATCGACGAAGTCATCGCCGAGGTCTTGCCCGAACAGAAAAGCGAAGCCGTGGCTCGTCTACAGCGAGAAGGTCATCGCGTGGCGATGGCGGGCGACGGCATCAACGATGCCCCCGCCTTGGCGAAGGCCGATGTCGGGATCGCCATGGGAACTGGCACCGACGTGGCAATGGAAAGTGCCGCGATCACCTTGGTCAAAGGAGACTTGCGTGCCATCGTGCGTGCCCGGCGACTTAGCCAAGCAACCTCGGCCACGATCCGCCAGAATCTGCTACTAAGGAAATGGCTCTGCCTTTATGTACCTGCCGCTCTCAAAAAAACTTCCCAGCCATCGTAAATCCAACCCTGGCGTTGCGTGCCGAACGTACGTTGGTGACCGATCGGGGCATCAGAAAAACGGTTCTTCACCCAATTCCGGGGAATGAGGGGATGAGTTGAGTCAACGGCAGGTCTGCTTCATGTTGCTGGGTGTTGACGAAACCAGTGACACTGAGCAG
>JAWXBP010000443.1 GCA_034440135.1 Planctomycetia bacterium | reverse complement strand
GTGTTCCTGGGCTTGCAGATCGGCTGCGCGGAGTGCCACGACCACAAGTTCGATCCCATTAGCCAGGCCGATTTCTACCGTCTCCGCGCCTGCTTCGAACCGGCGCTCCATTTTCGCAAGCCGGATGTCGATCGAGAACTTCGCGAACGAAACGCCGCGGATCGCGCACCGTCGTTCCTCTACGCGCGCGGCGATTTTCGGCGCCCCGCGCAGGAATTGCGGCCAGCCTTTCCGCGGATTGCCAACTCCTGGGGCGATGCGCCCACAGTGGATGACCAGTCGCCACGTGCAGCGCTCGCGCGCTGGCTCACGAGGCCGGATCATCCGCTCACCACGCGGGTGATCGTGAACCGCCTTTGGCAGCATCATTTCGGCGAAGGGTTGGTTGCTACGCCCAGTGATTTCGGCGTGATGGGCGAAGCGCCGACGCACCCGGAGTTGCTTGATTGGCTCGCGCGCGAACTCCCGCGACAAGGTTGGAGCCTGAAGCGATTGCATAAGTTGATGCTCAACTCGGCGACGTATCGACAAGCGACTCATGCGTCGGAAGGGGACGCCGCGGTCTGGGAGCAAGGCCTGAAGCTAGATCCCGAAAACCGGCTGCTCTGGCACATGCGCCGGCAACGTCTCGAAGGGGAGGCGATTCGCGACTGTATGCTCGCCGCGGCCGATCGCTTGAGCCCACGCACGGGCGGGCCGGGCGTGATGCCGCCGTTGCCGGCGGAGTTGGTCTCCACGCTGCTACGCGACCATTGGTCGCCCAGCCCTGACGAAGAGGACCATCGCCGCCGCAGCGTGTATATCTTTGCGCGGCGCAATTTGCGTTACCCTTTGTTCGAGGCCTTCGATCGCCCGGAAGCGGCCACTTCCTGCCCGCGCCGCACGCGTTCGACGATCGCCCCGCAATCGTTGCTGCTGCTGAACTCCGATTTCTCGCTGCAAAGCGCAGGTGATCTGACACAATTCGTTCAGGAGCGCGCCGGCGACAAACCGGATGCCTGCGTGGAGTTACTGTATCGTCGCCTATTCGGGCGCAATCCTTCTCTCGCCGAGCAGGCCCGGGCGGAGACGTTCCTATATACCTCGGTAGAGCGCCAACGCATTTTGGAAGGCGCCGACCAGAACGAGCTGTCGAAGTCGCTCACGCTGCTCACCTTGGCGATGTTTAACTTGAATGAATTTGTTTACGTCGATTGAATGGATGTTCCGAATTTCGAGGACGCGTAGATGCAGCTGGTAAATCGACGAAACTCGTGGCGAGCGATGCTTTTCTGCCTCCTCGTCAGCAGCGTTCTCCAGCAGGCGCGGACGGGTGAGCCGGACCCGATCACCGCCGACGCTCCGTTGCGTTGGTTTCGCGGTAATCTGCATACGCACTCGCTCTGGAGCGACGGCAACGATTTCCCGGAGATGATCGCCGAATGGTATCGCACACACGGCTATCAGTTCCTCGCGCTCTCGGATCACAACGTACTGAGCGCTGGCGAGCGCTGGATGTCCTGGTCGCGAATCGAGAAACGCGGCCATCCGGCAGCGCTGGAAAAATACCTGGCGCGGTTTGGCGACCATTGGGTCGAAACCCGCGGCGATCGCGCCCAGGAAACGCTGGAAGTGCGACTCAAGCCGCTGGATGAGTTTCGGCATCTCGTCGAAGAGCGCGGCAAGTTCCTGATGATCCCGTCGGAGGAACTGAGCGACGCCGTCGATGGCAAACCGCTGCACATCAACATTGCCAACATTCAGGAACTGATCCAACCGCTTGGCGGCGCGACGATGCGCGACGCCATGGCCGCCGATCTGCGCGCCGTCGAAGAACAGGAACGCAAGTCAGGCAAGCCAATGCTCGCACACCTGAATCACCCCAACTTCGGTTGGGCCGTCACGGCCGAAGACATTGCCGCGGTGATCAACGAGCGCTTCGTCGAGGTCTACAACGGGCACACGGGCGTCAACAACGACGGTGACGAGCATCGCGCCGGCATGGAGGAAATCTGGGACATCGCCAACACCCTGCGCATCGCGGAACTCAACGCGGCTCCCCTGATGGGCCTGGCCACGGACGACAGTCATCATTACGACGGAGCCCAAGAGCAGCGCCCTGGCCGCGGTTGGATCATGGTCCGCGCGCGGCATCTCACACCGGACTCGTTGATCCGCGCGATCAAGGCCGGCGATTTCTATGCGTCGACCGGAGTCACGCTGCGCGACTTCCAGTACGATGCATCAACGCGCACGCTGAGCCTGGAAATCGAGCCGCAAGGAGATGCGGTGTTCACGACGCGCTTCGTCGGGACGCCGCGCGATGCATTACTCGACGGAAAAGAACGCACGGACGGCGCCGGCGCGGCGCTCGATACCACTAAGAAGTATTCATCGGAAATCGGCCGCACATTCGCCGAAGCAACGGGAACCAACCCCAGCTATCAACTCACGGGCGAAGAACTTTACATTCGCGCGATTGTCACATCGAGCGTGCCGCATCCTGATCCGTCGCTCGCAGGACAACTGCAACAGGCCTGGACGCAGCCGGTCGGCTGGTCGCTCAAGGGGGACGCCACGCCCGACAAATAATTCGGCGTCAAATCGTCAATCCGCCGTCGATCGTAAAGATCGCGCCGGTGCAATAACCGCTGGCTGGGGAAGCAAGGAAGACCGCTAACGGTGCAATATCTTCGGATTGCGCCATCCGCCCCAACGGCACGCGCTCGAGGAACCCGCGCAACGTCGCTTCGTCGCGCCAGAGGGCTTCGCTGAACTTCGTCTGCACCAGCCCAGGGCAGATCGCGTTGACGCGGATTTGATCGCCGCCCCATTCACGCGCCATCGCCTGTGTCAGGCTCAAGAGCGCCGCCTTGCTGACGTTATAAAGGCCTAGCATCGGCTCCGGGCGCAGCCCGCCAATGCTGCTGATGTTGATGATCGAGCCGCCGCCCCGCGCCCGCATCAGCGGATGCACGAGACGGCACAGCTCGAACGGCCCTTTGAGGTTCACCGCCAACGTTTTCTCGAACACATCGAGATTCTGGTCCAGCAGCGGGCCGAACTTCGGATTCGTAGCCGCGTTGTTGACGAGGATATCCACGCCTCCGCAACGCTCTGTGCAGGCGTCGACCAAACTTCGCAACTGAGCGGGGTCGCCGGCGTGCGCGGCGATCGCTTCCGCCTTTCCGCCTTGCGTGCGAATCTCGGCGGCGACCGCCTCGACCGCGTCCTGCTTGCGGCTGCTGACGACGACCAGCGCTCCACATGTAGCGAGCCCCTGCGCAATCGCCGCGCCGATCCCTTTGCTCGCTCCCGTGACGAGGGCGACTTTTCCGTTGAGATCGAAACCGGCGAGAAGTGAGTTGCTCATGCGACCAGTAAAGCGGAGCGGCGACCTCGGGGCAAGCCGCTCTCAGCCGACTACGGCATCATGGCCATGCCGGCCCCGCCGCCATTACGGCGTTTGACGTTGAACCACAGCCGCCTGGCGGCGTTGGACAATTCGCCGCCGTCGTTCGGCAGAATGTCGTAAGTCACTCGGATCGGATTGTAGCCGCGGAACAGCGTGTTGGAGATGGAAATTTGCGTGTATTCGCCCTCGGCCGATTCCCAATCGATGCCGGCCACGGTATAGCCGATGAAGCGGCAGTCTTCGATCACGAGCCGGCCGACTTCGACTTCCTCTATCGAAAACGTCGGGCGATGCACGCCGTCGCCAATGGTCACGCGCTGCATCACTAACTCGTCGAGCGGGTCCTGCAGCCCCGATCCGTCATGCGTGTCCTGCTCCATGTACATGGCACGGCTAAGAAACACGTCCCGCAACAAGACCTTGCCGACTCCCTCGGCGAAGCGGAGCGAGTAGATGCTTTCGGCCTGATGAGTAAAGAAGCTGTTCTCGATCGCAATCTCATCAATCAGCGCGAATTTGGCCACGTTGGTCGTCCACGGCACGCTGTTTTCAGGGCCCTTCGCCACGACGTTTCTCAGCACGACACGATGCACGCGCTTCCCCATCGGGCCCGGATCGACCTGAAAACTATTGACGCCAAGCTCGTGTTCCATGGCATTCGTTTCGAAATAGCCGCCGTCGACCGTGAAGCTGCTGCCGTCCCCCATCCCGTTGAAGCCCTTGACCCGGGCGTTGATTCCAATGATGTCGCGGTAGAGATTATTGTCGCCAATTTGGCGGTAGCTCGAGTGACCGGCATTGTAGGATTTCGTTTCGATTAACGTGTTCCGCGCGCCGCCAATCATGAAGTTGCCGCCGGAGGGTTCAGCATGCATGTCGAACAGCGTGTTCGACACGGTCACGCGATAAACGCGATTGTCATTGCCGATCACGCGCAGCCCTTCCGCGCGTCCGGTGTGTTTGCCCAAATTGTTCCCATCGATATTGACGTATGAGACGACGTTGAAATCTCCCTGCACAGTCAGCACGCCGACGGCGGGGGAGTTATTTCGAAGTTTGAGCGTGCCGGGCCCGGTCAACTTGATGTGGGAATGGCTGATCCAGAGATTTTCGACCACAAACACACCCTCGGCGAGATACACGACGCCACTGCCTGACGCGCCGGCCAAATCAATCGCGGACTGAATGGCTTCGGTGTCATCCGTCGCGTCGTTGGGCGTGGCGCCAAAATCCGTGGCTGCGAAGTACGGCTGATTCATATATGCGGTCCCGGACAGCAGCCGCGAAAGAATCAGCTCGGTCGAGACGCCTTTGCGGTACTGACGCAGCCAGTAATCCAACTCCGCGTCGTCCGGCGCGCGGTGCAAATAGTCGCGATGCCAATGATTGATCCACGTCGTCCGGGATTCATCGCTGGTGAGCAAATCAAAGGCAATTTCCGCGCGCGTGCTGCCCGGCAGGTTTTCCAGCGAAACGGACAACTCGGCGTCCGGCGCGGTGCGACGCAAGACGACATTGAACATCGCCTGCACGGCATCGGCATCGTTCGCGCCGTGGGCCTCGAAAAACTCCGCCGTGCCCAATAAGTCGGCCCAGAGGCGTTCCACGCCGCCGACCCGGTCCCAACTGGCCAGTCCCGCGGCGAGCTCATTCGCCGCGATGTCCCGGCCCAGCGTCTGTCGATAGATATAGCGCAGTTGTTCGGCGCGGTATTCTTGGCTACGGAGAACTCCCAGCGCGAGCACGTTGCCGCCGAAACCGATCTCCAGCCGCCCTTGTTGCTGCCCCACTTCAATTTCCGTGGGCAGACGGCCGAGCAAATCCAAATGCAATCGTTTGATCCAGGCGGAACTCGAAAGATCGCCGCCGGTGACCGACTCGTCCTGACGGCGGTCGGCCATGGTATCGGCCGAGAACCAGAAGAACCAATCGCGATCGTTGTCGCCTTCGAGCCAGTCCGCCGCGCCATCATCGAACACGGTGTCGAATGGTCGCAGCGACGGGCTGGATTGATTCGACAGAAATTGTTCGGTCGACTCCTGGAACACGACGGCCCCGCTCCAGTTGCTGAGAATTAGCCGCAGCGAGGACGCCACGTCATCATAGATTGTGGTGCCGCCTACGAGCAGGTCGCCGCCGTCATTGCCGCCTAGCACGTCGGTGCCGAGACCGCCGATCAGCAAGTCGGGTGAAGCGCCTCCAATCAGGGAATCATCTCCCTCGCCGCCGACGACGATATC
>JAWXBP010000442.1 GCA_034440135.1 Planctomycetia bacterium | reverse complement strand
TCGCGCCGCCGATGCCGGCCAAGCCGGTCTATGCGCAGCCGAAGGCCGCGGCATCGGATGAAGATCGCCGCAGCTTCCTGGCTATCATGCTGGGCACGGCCATGGGCCTGGGCTTCGCCTCGATGGCCGTCGTCGGCGGATTGTGGTCGTTGGCACTGGCACGCTTCATGTTCCCCAACGTGCTGACCGAGCCGCCCAGTCGATTCAAGGTCGGCTTTCCGGCCAACTTTCCGCCGGGCAGCGTGGACGAGAAGTTCAAGGCGCAGTTCGGTGTCTGGGTGGTCAACGCCGAGTACAACGGGCAGCCGCAAATCGTGGCGCTCAAGTCGGTTTGCACCCACTTGGGTTGCACGCCGAACTGGCTCGACGGCGAACAAAAGTTCAAGTGTCCCTGCCACGGCAGCGGCTTTTACAAGGACGGAATCAATTTCGAGGGCCCCGCGCCGCGGCCGCTGGAACGCTATGCGATCCGCCTGGCCGACGACGGGCAGCTTGAAGTTGATAAGAGCAAGTTGTTTCAGGAAGAGTTGGGGCAGTGGTCGGATGCGGCCTGCTTTGTCCCAGTCTAATCGCCGTTTGATTTCGCGATCGTGAATCTTCGATCGACTTCATTTTCGTTCATCAATCATCCGTCCCAAATCTGACGTTTCCTCATCATGTCGATCGGCGAGACGATTCGTAATTCGCAGGCTTGGAAGAGCGTCTTTCGGCATCCGATGCCGGTGGATCGCCGCAATCGCATCGTGGTGGTGCTGACGAACTTCTTCCTGCACTTGCACCCGGTGTCGATCAAGAAGCAGGGTATCGCCCTCAGCTATACCTGGTGCATGGGGGGCGTGACTTTCTTCTTGTTTCTGGTCGAGACGGTCACTGGCGTGTTGTTGATGTTCTACTATCGTCCCACGTTGGAGTGGGCGTTTCAGGATATCACCGCGCTCCGCGACGTGGCCTCGCTGGGCATTATGCGCGAGCTCCATCGCTGGGCCGCCCATGCGATGGTGATCACAGTCTGGCTGCACATGTATCGCGTGTTTTTGACGGGCAGTTACAAGCCTCCGCGCGAATTCAATTGGGTGGTCGGCGTGATCTTGCTCCTGTTGACGCTGCTGCTGTCCTTTACGGGCTACCTGTTGCCGTGGGATCAATTGGCGATCTGGGCGATCACCGTCGGTTCCAACATGGCCCGGGCCACGCCGATCCTGGGGCACGAGGGGCCGGGCGCAAAGCTGCTGGAAATCGGCGGCATCAATATGATCACGAACGCCTCGGACGCGCGGTTCGGCTTGCTGGGCGCGCGGTTCGTCGGCGAAGAGACGTTGAATCGGTTCTACGTGTTGCATTGCATCGCGATTCCCCTGGTGGTCTCGTTGCTGCTGGCGATTCACTTCTGGCGGGTACGCAAGGACGGCGGCATCAGCGGGCCGCTGTAAGCAGGATCGAGCGAGTTTACTCCGGGCGCGAACGCTTCCGGCTCCCAGTCACGCAGTCCTCATGTTGATGCGTCATGCACGTTAGTCCAGAAGCCCATCTCGCAAACGTGGCGCACGGCCTGGGGGTGTTCTACATTGCGCTGGCGCTGATGAACGCCATCGCCGCGCTGTATGTGTGGCAGCGCCTGAAGCAGACCGGCACGGCGATCGCCCTGACGGCGTTTGTCGCCCTGCTGTCGATGGTGGCCGCCGCCGCAATGGGCGGCATGCCGCCGGAAGTCCCGGCAGGCGTCAAAACGGTCATCAACAACCTCTCCGGCCCAGTGACGTACACGCTCGGCACGACGGTCTTGCTGACCGTGTTGTTCGTCGGGCGAAAGTTTTTCAGCCAGCCGCTCGTCGCCTGGGCGATGCTCAACGTTTCGCTGGTGCTGATGGGCCTGTCGATGGCCGACTCGAACTTTTTCAGCATCGTCGGCAAGCCGGACAACGTGCCGATTGTGGCGATGATCTTCCTGGTGGGCTATTTCACCTGGCTGGCCACGTACCGCGCGGTGCAGAACGACGAGCGCGACAAACAGGGCCTGCCGCCGTTGGAAGCGATGGAGGACGAAAAGGAAAAGGTCCTCGTCTGGCCTGACCTCGTTTATACCGAACTGATCTGCATGGTCGCCCTGACGGCGATCCTGATGATCTGGGCGATTTTGCTGCAAGCCCCGTTGGAAGAAGCCGCCAGCGCGGTGAAGACGCCGAACCCGTCGAAGGCGCCGTGGTACTTCCTCGGCCTGCAGGAAATGCTCGTCTACTACGATCCGTGGTGGGCCGGCGTGGTGCTGCCGAGCATGGTCATCGGCGGGCTGATCTTGATTCCCTTCCTGGATTACAACAAGAAGGGGAACGGCTACTACACGATCGCGCAGCGGCCGTTCAGCTATCTCGTGTTTCAGATCGGCTTTCTTGATCTCTGGATCACGCTGATCGTGCTGGGGACGTTCCTGCGCGGGCCGAATTGGAACTTCTTCGGGCCGTATGAATTCTGGGATTCACACAAGGTGGAAGCCCTGAACAATATCAACCTTTCGGATATTTTCTGGATCAAGGTGATGGGCCAGGGGCTGCCGACGGCGCCCTCGGGTTCCGGCGCCATGATGAAGCTGTGGTACATCCTGCAACGCGAATGGCTGGGCTTCGTGCTGGTCATCGGCTATGTGGCCGCGCTGCCGCCGCTGATGGCCGCCACGGTGTTCCGGAAGATGTTCGTGAAGATGGGTTTCGTGCGTTACATGCTGATGAGCAACCTGCTGCTGTTGATGATCGCGCTCCCCTTGAAGATGGTGCTGCGCTGGAGCTTCAACCTGAAGTACATCATTAGCATTCCGGAATACTTCTTGAATTTTTAGGAGGAGGGGGAGTAGACGAGAGGAGTAAGGGAGAGAGGGAGTAGAGAAGTCTCAAATCGCAGACGTTTGCTCCAGTTCACCTCGTCCTCCTTTAGTTCTGTTCTCCTTTACTCCTATTCTCCTTTACTCCTTTACTACTCCACCCCCTCCCCATGCCCTCGACAGAATCGATTGCCCGCGACCTGAAGCTGATGCACGTCGTATTCGGCGTGTCGGCGGTGGTGCTGTTGGGCGCCACGATCTGGATGCTCGCGGCGGATCACAATCGCGAGTGGAAGAGCTATCAGCGCGAAATGCGCGATATCGACACTAAGTTCATCGACTGGCGCTTGAACGCGGAGGAGACGACGCAGTTTCGGGCGGAGACGGAAAAGCTGGAAGCGGAGATCGCGGCCGCCGAGGCGACGCGGCCGAATGGCGACCTGGTTGCTCGATTCGAAGGTGAATTGGCTGCGGACGCAAAGCGCCGCGGCGTCGAAGTGGACTTGAGCGGCCTCGCGGACGCGTATGCCACGGCATCGAACGTCAGCGCCGATGAAGCGGCAGTGCGCGCCGGACGCACGGCGTTGCTGGAAGAAATGAATTCCTTCCTCGCCGACGCCAAATTCCGCGAGAACAGTTCGGCCACGCGGTTGAAGGTTGAGAAATCGTTGCTCGACAAGGTTCGTAGCGACTACGACCTGGGCGTTCACAATGGGTTGCCGGCGACGGAGCAGGAGCAGCGGCAGAAGGAAGTCAATCGCGTGAAGGCTGTCGCGGCGGAGTTGACGCTCGCCAGCGAAGCGGCCAAAACGCATCGCCTGGCCCTCGAAAAAATCATCACCGAGATCAACGCGCCAGTCATCGCCGCGGAGAAGAAGCTCGACGATCACCTCGGGTCGATCAAACGCCTGCAAGACAGCGCGTACGAACGTGCCGCGAATCCCGGCAAGTCGCTGTTGGAGATGCCGATTCTCGACGCTTTCATGGGGCCGTTGAAGCCGGACCAGATTTGGCTGCCGAAGTTGACGATCAACAATAATTTCCGCGACGTGGCGCGATTCGATCGCTGCACCACTTGCCATCAAGCCATCGACAAGACCGCGCCGGGCACCGCGTCGGATCCGGCCTATCCGCTTGAACATTTGATGACGGTCACATTGGCGACACCCGCGACTCCGCCCACCGCGGAAGCGAGTGCCGCGCCGGCAGCGGAAACGAGCGAAACCAGTGCATCGCCCGCCGAGCCCGCGGCCGGAGCGACGAAAGAACCGCCCGCCACCGAGTTGACCGAAGCCGACAAGTTGCGGGTCACCTATGGGATGCAGGTTGCGCAAGAAGGCGCTCGCCCCGGTGATGTGACGATCAGCGTCGTGTGGTCGGAAACGCCCGCCGCCGCCGCGGGCTTAGAGCCAGGCGACGTGATTGCCAAGATCGACGACGCCTCGATTACGCAGCGCACCGACGGCGTGGCGCGATTGATCGGCGGTAGCGTGAGTTGGGGCAAGCCGCTGGAGTTGACGATCAAGCGCGGTATGCCGCAGCCTTATGCTTCGCATCCGCGTTTGGACTTGTTCGTCGGCCCAGGCAGTCCGCACAAGCGTGGCGAGATGGGTTGCACGATTTGCCATGACG
>JAWXBP010000441.1 GCA_034440135.1 Planctomycetia bacterium | reverse complement strand
TGCCATGTTGATCATTCGAAACAGTACAGCGCCGTTTGCGAATGATGCGATCAGACCAAGGAATTTGATCCAACTCCCCTCATGCGGCCGATCGGCCGCGAGCGCGCATCCAATGATGACGCTCGCCGCGCTTGAAAGGATCTGAATTGCAATGGCAGTTAGGAAGATCAGCAAGTAAACAAAAGGCACCTCAAAGTACGGCGCGATCAGTTCGATGGATTTGAAGATCGCAAATGTCATCAGCGGCGTAAAGCCAATTGCGTCTTCGACCCTGAGTTTCCAGCTTCCTGGATAAGTCCAAGCTTCGCGCCCTCGTACCAACGGAAACGACGCCGCGACGCCAAACGCAAGTCCGGTCGCGATTAACTCCAACGGACTGGCCCGATAGAGCCAGGGGTTCTCCATTTCCGGAATGTGTTCGCGGCCGATCTCTATGGCTTCCGCGCGATACTTTGCCAACAACGCGAAGCCCATCGCGAAGCCGACCGTCAACAAGAACAAATCGGCAAGCCGAAACGGGCGATGCGAATGATCGGTGTCCGTCACGGGTTGGTCCGTTGGCGACGCGAGGGAGTCAACAAGCTCGACATAGTCTACGTAGCTCATCCGACGGTGGTTCTCACCGCAGCAGGAAATGGTCGACCAATCCCCAGCCAGCCGCGAATACGATGGCCAGGAAGAGAGCGATGCGGGTAATCCAGCCGACGAAGACGACCTTGCGTTCCGAGCGCAGGTAAAGCCGCCTCAGCCAGGACGGGCGATACCAAATAAATACTAAAAGCAGCACCCAGAACAGCACCAACGTCTTCAGCAGGTTCTCGGCAATCGTGGCCACGAGCGGCGCAGCCCTGCGGTTCTGTTCGATCCCCAACCAGAACAGCAGCCCAATCAACGGCCCGAGGAACAACGCGGAAAAGAACTGCCCAAGCCGGCTGAAAAAGCCCTGGTCGTCGTCGAGATCGAGCTGGCTACGCTGGTCGGGCATGCCTATGTATAAATGCGCGGGTGCCTGGGGCAGGGGCACTTGTTTCGTGGTCATAATGGTCCGACCTACTGGGGCTTCGTTGAACTATTCAACGAATCGACATGATGCCCCAGTTGATTCGACTTGGTCGCCAAACTTGTCTGCCTCAGCCCCAGGCACCCACGCTGAGTGATCTATCCGAAAAACGGGTGTGACGCAAAGTGAAGCTGTCAATCCAACCCCAAATACTCCGTCGGCACCGCGCGGAGAACCTCTTCGATGCTCGTTACGCCTTGCGCCACTTTCAATAGCGACGAGCGGCGGAATTCGATCATGCCGTCTTGGATGGCTTGTTGTTCGATGTCGCGCGGGTTGGCGCCTTCGGCGATCAGGCGGCGGGTTTCGCGCGTGATGCAGAGCATTTCGTAGACGGCCGTGCGGCCGGCGTAACCGTCCTGGAAGCAGCGATCGCAGCCTTTCACCGAGAACATCTGTTGGCCCTGGCTTGGTTCTAGCCAGGGGCGGACCGCTTCGAAGGTGTGCGGGGCGTCGGAGAGATCGTAGCCAACTTTGCAATGCGGGCAGAGCGTGCGCACGAGGCGTTGCGAAAGCACGCCTAGCAAGCTGCTCGCGAAGAAATGCGGCTTCACGCCAAGGGCCAACATGCTGGCCACCGCACTGCTAGCGACCGGCGCGTGGAGCGTGGCGAAGACGAGATGTCCGCTGTTGGCGGCGCGGACCGCGGTGTCGGCGGTGACGCTGTCGCGAATCTCGCCGATCATGATCACGTCGGGCGCCTGGCGCAGCACGCCGCGGAGCATTTCGGGGAAATCGAGATTAAATCGCGGGTTGACTTGCGATTGGCGGACGCCGGCGACCGCGTATTCGACGGGGTCTTCGATCGTATTGATCTTGCGGCGGCCGTTGTTGAGATACTGAATGCAGGCGTAGAGCGTCGTTGTCTTGCCGGAGCCAGTCGGACCCGTGACGAGCACCAAGCCACTCGGGCTAGCGAGCAGATTCATGAGTTGGTTGTACTCATGCCGCGCGAGACCGACGCCGTCCAATGTGCGGAGATTGGAATCGCGTTCCAATAAGCGGATCGAAAGATCTTCGCCGTAGAGCGTGGGGAGCGAGCTGATCCGCAAATCCACCTTGTGGCCGTCCGGCTGAATATGAATCCAGCGGCCGTCGCTGGGGTGGCGGCGCTCAGTGAGGTCCATGCCGGCCAGTGCTTTGATATGGCCGATCATGCGCTTCCCTTGCTCGGGGGAAAGCGTCGTCACTTGCCGGACCACGCCGAGATGACGGACCGCGATGTGAACGCTGTCCTCTTCGGCCGCGAAGAAGAGATCGCTGGCCGGCAACGCCACGACATGATCGATCAGCGTGGCGACGGCTTGCTCGGCGTCGAGGTCGTGAATTTCCGCCGGCACGAATTGAATGGACGCGACTTCGGTCATACGACTGTTTCCCCACGAACAAGCGAGCGGGCGGCGGATTCATCCTTGGCGAGACGGAGTACTTCGTCCATGCGCAATACTTTCAGCGTTTGACGCACGACCGGCGGAATGCTGTGCAGCACCAGCCCGCCGCCGGCGCTGCGGAATCGGCGATGCGCGCCCAGTAGCCAGCCGATGCCGCTGGAGTCGATGAAATCGACGTGATTTAGATCGAGCGTCACTTGCGAAGCGAAGCAATCGGCGCCCAAGAGCGCTTCGAGCGTCGCCGCTGGTGTGCTGTTGTCCGACAGACAGCCGCGGGCGCGCACTGTGCGCACGCCCTCCACGGTGTCGAGCAGTTCCAGTTCGAGCGGCTTCAACTCAGGCATCGTTCACATCAGCCTTGGGCCAGGGATTCGGCGTCGGCTTCGTCCTTCGCCAGCTTGAGAACCATCTCCATACGCAGCACCTGCAAGGTGCGATAAACCAGCGGCGGAATCGAATGCAGCACCAACACGCCGCCCGCCAGGCGAAACTTCTTGTTGCAGTTCATCAGCCAGCCGACACCTGAGGAATCCATGAAATCTGAGTCTTGGAGGTCGACTAGCGACTTGCGGGCGTAAGCATCGGCGCCTAGCAGATCGAGAAAGGGGTCGGCGCCGGCGGCCAACGCCTCTTGAGTGACGCGGCCGGATAGGCGCAACTTGGTGCAGGACCCCTCGTTAGAAACCAGAACCAGCCGCATTCGAGAACCCCTGTTGTGCGCGCCGCGACTCCCCCAAGTTATAAAGGATCGAGATTCCGGTCACAATTGGGAAGGGAGGAAGTAGGGGAAGTAGGTGGAGTAGTAAGTAGGTGGAGTAGGTAGGAATCGCCGTTACTAGATTTAGAATGCGCAAGCGGCACAGTCGACGCCAACCCGGCACGCGAGCGAGAGGGAGAAAGCGCCGGTTCTCAGCGCCGGATCGCGCTGAAATGCGGCGTCCTCTCCCCCTCGCTGGCGCTTCGGGTTGGTGTGATGCGTAACACGATCACCAAACGCTGGAATCCGACACACGGCCATTGAATCACTGGCACTTCAACCATGACCAATAACCAAATCGCCACGGTTTTCGAACAGATTGCTGACCTGCTGGAGTTTCAGGGGGCGAATGCGTTTCGCGTGCGAGCGTATCGCAACGCCGCGCGGGTGATTGGCGATTCGACGGAATCCTTGGATCGCGTCGTGGACGGCAGCGAAGATCCCGTGAAAGAGTTGCAGTCGATCGAGGGGATTGGCAAGGACCTGGCGGAAAAGATCGAAACGCTGGTGCGCACCGGGGCGCTGCCGATGCTCGCGGAATTGCAGGCGCAGGTGCCGGCGAGCGTGTTGGCGATTCTGCGCGTGCCCGGTTTGGGACCGAAAAAGGCGGCGACGTTGTTCAAGGAGTTGCACGTTCAGTCGCTGGCGGACTTGCGAAAGGCCTGCGACGAACACCGCGTGCGCGAATTGAAGGGCTTTGGCGCCAAGACGGAAGAGACGATCTTGCGCGGGCTGGAGACTGCCGAGACGGCTGACAAACGGTTGTTGTGGGCCGTGGCCGACGAACGCGTGCAGGCGATTCGCGAGCATCTGCAAGGCGTCCCCGCTTTGGTGCGGCTGGAACCGGCGGGGAGTTATCGACGCGGCAGGGAGACGATTGGCGATTTGGATTTTCTGGCCGTGGCGTCCGATCCGAATCCGGCGATGGATCGCCTGGCGGCGTATCCGGAAGTCGCGCTGGTGCTAGCGCGCGGCGAGACCAAGATGTCGGTGCGGTTGAATGAAGGCTTGCAAGTCGATCTGCGCGTGGTGCCGGAGGATTCCTTCGGCGCGGCAATGCAATACTTCACCGGGTCGAAGGATCACAACGTCATCCTGCGCGGGATGGCGAAAGACCGCGGGTTGAAGATCAACGAGTGGGGCGTGTATCGCGGCGAGGACAAGATCGCCGGCGCGACGGAAGCGGATGTTTACGCCACGCTCGATTTGCCCTGCTTCCCGCCGGAGATCCGCGAGGCGCGGCAGGAATTCGAGTGGGCGAAACAAGGCACGCTGCCGCGGTTGTTGGAAGTGGAAGACATGGTCGGCGATCTCCACATGCACACCACGGCAACCGACGGCACGGCCACGATTGAAGAAATGATCGCGGCCGCGCAGGCGCGCGGATTGAAATACATCGCCATCACCGATCACTCGAAACGCGTCACGATGGCCAATGGTCTCAATGCCGATCGGCTCGTCGAGCATTGGGACCGCATCGATGCCGCGGCGGCGAAGGCCAAAGGGATCACCGTGTTGAAGGGAGTCGAGGTTGACATCCTGGAAGCGGGCGGGTTGGACTTGGACGACGACGTGCTGAGCGCCGCGGATTGGGTGGTGGCGAGCGTTCACTACGGGCAGAGCCAACCCCGCGAGCGCATCACCGCGAGGATTCTCGAAGCGCTGGAAAACCCTAACGTGGATGCCATCGCGCACCCCACGGGGAGATTGCTCAACAAGCGTAAGGCGTACGAAGTCGATCTGGAAGCGGTGTTCGACGCCGCGGCGAAGCTTGGGAAATTCCTGGAACTCAACGCGAACCCGCAACGACTCGACCTGGACGACGTAGCCTGCGCCGCGGCGAAACGGCGCGGGATTCCGATTGTGATTTCGACCGACGCGCACAGCGTGGTCGGATTGGCCTGCATGCGCTATGGCGTGTTGCAGGCACGTCGCGCGGGGCTGACTAAAGAGGATGTGGTGAACACGCGGGCGTGGCGAGACGTGAAGAAATTGATGGATGGGCGCTAACGAAATTCATTTGACTTTAAAGCCAGTCGATTTCCATTGAGTTCCGCGCCACGCCGGAATACGCTGGAAGGATGGCAGATTCCAATCCTTACCGATCGCCGCTGGGCTATGCTTCGCGCGAAGGGGCGGGATGTTCGCCACGGGTTTCGCTGGCCATCGGTCTGTTGATCGACGGCACGGGCGCGTTGCTGGGCGTGATTTGGCTCTCCAGCGCGCCGTGGCTGCGAGTGTTCTTGCCGTTCGCAGCCGCGCATGCCGTGGCGGGGGCGTTGATTGCTTTTCGCGCCGGCAAGCATGGACAGACGCTCTCGGCTGGCGATCATTTCTTTTTGCGCTACGGCGCCGTGATCATGGCCGCGACAACTGCCGCTGTGCGGAGTTTGTTCTGAGTTGCCGCGCGAAAGGAAGCTCGCGATGAACGATGTACCTGATCAAACTGAGCGAACCGAGGGCGAATCGCAGACGTTTTCGCCCGAGGCCATTCGGTCCGTTGACCGAGATTTTCTGATCGGTCTTGGAGTCAACGTCACGATGGCGATATTTGCCTCCCTCATACTCGATGGGGGGTGGATCGCCAGACACTACTTGCCGTTCTGTTTGGCGCATGTCGCCGCCAGTTTACTGATCTACCGAAGGGCAAGACGCTGCGGAATGAAGTGGACGGCCGTCGATCTCTATTTTCTGAGAATGGGCCCGCCGATTGGCTTCTTGATCGCGGCCATTATTGCCATGCAACGATCCTAGCAAGTCCGATCATTCTGACGCCTACCCAATCTTCAACACCGCCTCCACTTTGCGGACCGCTTCGTCGATGCGGCAGTCGCGGTTGTGGAGGCGGATCGAGGCGTTTTTTTCCAGCAGGGCGCCCATCTTCTTTTGGGCAGAGATCACCGTGGTGTGCTTGCGGCGGCCGAAGTGGTGGCCGATTTCGCTGTAGGCGGAGCTCGTTAGCTTGCGGGCCAGAAACATCGCCAGCATCCGCGGCTGGCTGATTTGCTGCGCCTTGCTTTCCGATTGCAGACTTTCGGGCGAGAGATCGAAGACCTCGCAGACCGCCTTTTCGATGTCGGCCAAGCGCACCGAGCGGCCGGATTGGCGCACCAAATCACGGAGCGCGTCCTCCGCCAACTCCATCGTGATCGTCACCTGACGAGCGCGGCTCTCGGCACGCAGCAAGTTCAAGGCACCGTGAAGTTCTCGGGAGTGCGAAGTGAATTGCATCGCGACGTAATCGAGCACCTGCGGGCAGGCTTTGAGACTCAACGTCGCGGCAAGTTGCCGGACAATCCCGAGCCGCGTTGTGGCGTCCGGAGCATCGATCCTGCACAGCATCCCGCCTTGCAACCGCGCAACCAACTCGGGACCAAGCACCGCCAGGTCTTCCAAGGGGCGATCGGCCGTGAGCACCAACTGCTTGCCTTCGCGGACGAGGAAGTCGATGGTGTGCAGCAACTCGACCAGCGTGGCGCGCTTGCCGGCGAAGAAATGGATGTCGTCGATCAGCAACAAGTCGACGCTGCGGACCTTGCGGCGAAAGCTGGGCAAGCCGCTGCCGCGCAGGGCTTCGAGAAACTGCGTGGTGAATTGCTCGGCGGTCAGGAACAACGCTTGCCTCGATTGGCGCGCAGCGGTCCAGATACCTTCGAGCAGGTGCGTCTTACCGACGCCCGTGGGACCGTGGAACAGCGTGGGGGAGACCTCGCCCGGTCGTTCCGTCATCGAAAGCGCCGTGGCATGCGCCAGGCGATTCGTTGCGCCGACGACATATTGCCCCAGCGTCGCCCAACGCCGTCGACTCATGGCCGGGGGCGCGGCTGGCGTTGCGGGGCCAGCGATCAAGCGCAACGCGTTGGTGGTCATCGTTGGCTCCGCAGCGGCAATTGCATCAGCAACCTCCGGTTGAGCGGCGTCCGTCGCTGTTTCCGCGGCGGCCTCGAAGATCACGGGGCACGGCCCGGCGATCACTGTGCGCACAGCGGCTTCCACGTCCTGGCGGAGTTTGGTTCTCAGCCAATCCTGGAAGAAACGATTCGGGGCCACGACGCGCAACGCGACGCCGTCATAGACGAGACGCGTTTGTCCGCCGAACCACGTTTCGTAGCGATCATTTCCGACCCTTTCCGCCAACGCTTGCGCGACAGCGGAAACGACGTCCTTATCGTCCCTGGTCACTTCCCGTGATCCCTTCCAGCGCGCAGACCTCCCACACGTGCATTCCGTGCCATCATGTGCACAGTCTGCCGCCGATCGCTCTCGGAGAGCGACGTGGTGCAGGAGGACGAGCGCGAGCAAGCGGCGACGGAAGTCGCCGGACCCTGATTGAACCGTGACAGCGGCCCCGATTGTACGCGTGCTAGCACTGCTGTCAAAGACAATTGTCGGCCAGGAAAAAAGTCGCGTCGTAAGTCGTTATGCGAGTTTGTGGAGCCTACGGAAATGCCGAGGAAACGACATCCTCATCATTTGCAAATCGGCCGAATGACGTGCGTTTGTTGCGTGGAAAAAGTGTAGCGCTGCACACGCAGCCGCCGCGAGCAACTTCGCGTAAGTGTTTGCGTGGTAGCGGCTAAAGAAATTCGGCGCGGCGTTCGACGGGAAATGCAAATCCGCTAACATGCGCCGCAGCGAATTGCCAATCGCGCTAATTGCGCGCGGCGAAGATCACAATCGACTTCCCGCGCGGCTCGTAAGCCAGCCCCAGCGGTTCGAGCGCGGCGATGAGCGCCGCTTCAATCGTGGCGTCTTCCAGTTTGACGGACGTGCCGGATTCGCCAGTGACGCCGATGGAGGCCAGGCTAGCGCCGTCCAACTCGATGGAGCAGGCGGCGAGTCCGCCCAACAACTCGACAAGTGCCGCGAGCGAGATCGCCGGTTCATCAATTGCGGCCAAGTCCGTTTGCAACCGGCGCAGCAAATCGTCGGCGGTCGAGGCCGCGGCCACATTTTCCTCAGGCGCCGGGTCCGGAGGCGCCGCCTCGACTGGTTCCGTTTCGGCAGCGATTTCAAC
>JAWXBP010000440.1 GCA_034440135.1 Planctomycetia bacterium | reverse complement strand
TCAGTGCGGAATGCGTACTTTGAGCAGCGAGGAAGCAAATCAGATTCCCCGCCTCCAAGTAGCCTGAGCATATCGACATCGTTCATTGCGCCAACCGACTGATTTGTGGCCGCGAGCGCTCTGCAGGCGCCTATTTGGAAAGGAATCATCGTTCTTCGCTGGAATTGCACATGGGATTTGGCATGACGCTTGCTTATTGACCATCGTGAACGCGATTCAACGCAACTCAAGTCTCGGTGCAACCATGGCAACTGCAACGACCATACAGGCATCGGCCACCGATACACCGACGCGGGCAGTCCTGCTGGACAAAGTGATTGACGCCGAGCAGATCGTCCAGGATTTGCTGGACGCTGGGCTGCCGCGGGACCGGATCACCGTGGTCAGTGACGCCGCGGAAATTAGGCGTCGCTTCAGCAGCGTCGACACGCAGCCGCCGGCTGGTCGCCTGACGGTCAAGTGGATCGCCATCGGATCAATCGCTGGGCTCGTCCTAGGCGGTGTGATGGCAATCGCCCTCGGGGCCATGAACAGCGACGATCAGCCCCGCATGCTGATGGGCGCCCTGATCCCGTTGGCCGCGGCCTTGGTGGGCGGCTTCGTGGGCGCGATGATGACGCGGGGAACGGAAAGCGAGCCGGCGAACTTCCACGACCAGGCCGCATTACCGGACAAGACACTGGTCGCGGTGGAATTGCAGCCGGAAGATCCGATCACCTGGATCACGTTGGCCGAGCGCGTGATGCGTCGCCACGGCGCTGAGCCATTGCCATTGGCCCGTGGGTAGCCACGACCCGCTCGGCATGTCGGGCGTTCATCTTGCGCACATCGTTCGGGCGCATCGAGTCCTTGGAGAATACGCGTGACGCTCGAACATGTCGGTCCCATTGGAACTCGGGCGACCTATCGCCTGCAATTGAATGCGGCATTTCCGTTTGACGCGGCGGCGGCCATTGCGCCTTATCTATCGCAACTGGGCATTAGTCACGCTTATTGTTCTCCGTACTTGCAAGCCGCTCGCGGTAGCACGCACGGATACGACGTCGTGGATCCCACGGTGGTGAACCAGGAGCTAGGAGGCGCGGAAGCCCACGAGCGGTTTTGCGTGACGCTTGGCGAATCGGGATTGGGTCAACTGCTCGATTTTGTCCCCAACCACATGGCGGTCGGCGACAGCGCCAATCGGTGGTGGCGGGACGTGTTGCAGAACGGCCCAGCCAGTCTCTACGCAAGTTATTTCGACGTCGACTGGAGCGGCGGCGAAGAATCCAACCGTAATCGCATTTTATTGCCAATCCTGGAAGATCACTATGGCCGGGTCGTCGACGGCGGGCGCCTTCGCGTCGAGTTGAGCGAGGATGAATTCGTAATTCGCTATCACAACGACACTTTTCCGCTGTCGCCGCGCACTTGGGACGACATCTTGCGTCGTGCCGCCGAACAGTATCCATCCGATCGAATCGCCTTTCTCGCGGACGCATTTGCGCATTTACCCGACGCCAGCACCTCGGATCAGGCGCTCATTCATCTCCGCCTGCGCGACGCGGCTGTGTTAAAGGGCCTGCTGCGTGCGGCAATTGCGGAGGATCCGGAGGTCGCGTCGGCGATTGACGCCGCGATGGCGAAGATAAGTTATGACGCGGAAATGCTCGACGCCTTGCTCCGCCGACAGAATTACTGCCTTGCGTATTGGCGCACGGCCGGGGAGGAAATCGACTATCGCCGCTTTTTCGATGTGACGGGATTGGCGAGCTTACGGATTGAAGACGAGCAGGTGTTTAATGACGTCCATGCGCTCGTCTCTCAATGGTTGAAAAAGGGCGTCATTGATGGTCTACGCCTCGATCATATCGACGGGCTCCGTGATCCCTATGGATACCTGGTGCGCCTGCGGGAACGCACGCCACGCGCGTGGATCGTCGTGGAAAAGATTCTGGCCGTGAATGAACGCCTGCCGGGCAATTGGCCCGTCCAAGGCACGACCGGTTATGAATTCATGAACGCAGCCCTCGGACTGCTGATCGATCCAGAGGGCGAAGAGACTTTGACTCGACTGTACAGGGAAGTAACCGGGCATACGAATGCCTGGCCACATTTGCTGCTGGAGAAGAAGCGACTCGTGCTGCACGACCTGTTCAGCAGCGACGTGCGGCGGTTAGTTGTACTGTTCATGGCGATCTGCAAAGCGAGTCGGAAGTATCGCGACTACACGCGCCGCGAAGCCACGGAACTGTTGGCGGAGACCATCGCGCAATTGAGTGTGTATCGCACGTACGCACGGGCGGAAGATCAACACCTCGGCGAGGACGACGAACGACGCATCGCGTCGGCCATCGAAGCCGTGAAAGAGTGTCGCCCCGGCTTGGATAAAGAGCTGGTCGATCTGCTGCGAGACATGCTGCAATTGAAGCGGCGCGGTTCGGACGAAGCCGAATTCGTGATGCGCTTCCAGCAACTCACCGGACCGGCGATGGCCAAAGGTGCCGAGGATACCGGCTTCTACTGCTACAACCGCTTCGTCGCGCTCAACGAAGTCGGCGGCGATCCGGGGCGGTTCGGCATGTCCGCCGCCGATTTCCATGCGATCTGCGCCGAGAACCAAGCGAATCGACCGCAGACGTTGCTCGCCACAACGACGCACGACACCAAGCGCAGCGAAGACGTCCGCGCGCGCTTGGCGGTATTGTCCGAGATTCCGGACGCATGGGCCGCCGCCGTAAAGCGTTGGCTGGAGCGTGGTTCGGCCTATCAGCAGGACGGTCTCCCGGACGCGAACACCTTGTACTTGTTGTTTCAGAACCTCGTCGGCGTCTGGCCCATTGAGCAGGAGCGACTTACAACATATCTGCGCAAGGCCTCGCGCGAGGCGAAGGAGCACACGTCATGGACCGCACCGTCCGCCGCGTTCGAAGCGTGTCTCGATGAATACGTTCAAAAGCTTTACGCCGACCAGGGCATGCTGGACGATATCGCGACGTTCGTGGACGCGATCAAGTACGCCGGATATGTGAACGCGCTGTCACAGACGCTCTGGAAGCTCACCGCGCCGGGCGTGCCGGACATCTATCAGGGGCAAGAGCTCTGGGACTTCAGCCTTGTCGACCCGGACAATCGCCGCAGCGTCGCTTTTGATCGCCGAACACAGTTGCTGGACGAACTGCAACATCTTTCAACGCCCGAGATTCAAGAGCGTTGGCACGAAGGCCTGCCGAAGCTGTGGCTGACGCTGCAGTCTTTACGGCTGCGCAAACAGCAGCCCGAATGTTTCGGCGCCGAGGCTAGCTACGAGCCGCTTCCGGCAAGCGGCAAGTATGCCGACCATGTCGTAGCTTTCGTCCGCTCCGGTAAAGTTGCCGCCATTTCTCATCGCTGGTTGCGACGCCGCGCGGGCGCATGGGAAGGCACGACAATTGCGCTACCCGCCGGGGAATGGCAAAGTTGCCTAAGTGGCGAGCATTTTTCAGGCGAAGTCGCGATGGAACAAATCTTCGCCAGCTTTCCCGCGGCGCTGCTGCGCCTTGAAAAGATGAATTGATCATGGGTCCTCACGGAAGCACTTCGAAATGACGCTCCCCTTGGAACAATACGGTCTGATCGGCGACTGCCAGACGGCCGCACTGGTCGGCGCCGACGGTTCGATTGATTGGCTGTGCTTACCAAGATTCGACTCGCAGGCCTGCTTTGCTGCCCTAATTGGCACGCCGGAGCATGGCCGGTGGCTGCTCGCTCCTGTCGTAGGCGGCTTCGCAGTACGGCGCCACTATCAGCCGGATACGCTGATCATCGAATCCGAATTCCGCACCGAGACCGGCGCGGTTCGTATCGTTGACTTCATGCCACCACGCAGCGGAGAGCCGGACGTTGTGCGCATCGTGGTCGGCATCGAAGGCGAAGTGGCGATGCGGACGGAATTGACGATTCGCTTCGACTACGGCTCGATCGTCCCCTGGGTGCGACACATCGAACAAGGGATTTTCGCCATGGCGGGGCCGGACTCCGTCGTTCTGCGCACGCCGGTTCCGGTACGCGGCGAAGGCTTGTCCACCGTCGCCGATTTCACCGTCAAAGCGGGCGAGCGCGTGCCCTTCGTGCTGACCTGGTATCCGTCGTTCGAAAAACTGCCGGCGGAGATCGACGCCGAGGAATCGCTCGCGTTCACGGCGAAATGGTGGCGAGATTGGTCACAGCAGTGCGCCGGGTGCGGTCACGCGCGGGATGCCGTCTTGCGCTCGTTGATTACGCTGAAAGCGCTCACGTACGCGCCCACGGGCGGTATCGTGGCGGCGCCGACGACATCATTGCCCGAACATATTGGCGGCGTGCGTAACTGGGACTATCGCTACTGCTGGTTGCGCGACGCGACGTTCACGCTGTACTCGCTGCTCGCGGCGGGCTTCGACGACGAGGCGCTCGCCTGGCGCGACTGGCTGCTGCGCGCCGTCGCGGGCAGCCCCGATAAGTTGCAGATCATGTACAGCCTGACGGGGCGACGGCGGTTGACGGAAGTGGAATTGCGTTGGCTTCCCGGCTATGAAGCTTCGACGCCGGTGCGGATCGGGAACGCGGCGGCCGATCAGTTTCAACTCGACGTCTACGGTGAAGTCTGCGATATGCTGCACCAATGCCGCCGCGAAGGCTTGGAGCGCAGCGACGACGCGTGGCGCTTCGAGCAACATTTACTGGACTTTCTCGAATCGAAGTGGCGCGAGCCGGACGAAGGCATCTGGGAAGTGCGCGGACCGCGACGGCATTTCACTCAATCCAAGATCATGGCCTGGGTGGCCTTCGATCGCGCGGTGAAGGCCGTCGAGTCGTTCGGCTTTGAAGGCCCCGCAGAGAAATGGGGGCGATTGCGCGACACTATTCACCTCGAAGTCTGCCAGCATGGCTTCAATCAGGATCTCAACTCATTCGTGCAGTGCTATGACAGCGATACTCTCGACGCGAGTTTGCTAATGGCGCCCCTCGTAGGCTTCCTGCCTGCGACCGACCCGCGCATGCAGGGCACGCTGAGCGCGATTGAGAAGAAGCTGATGCGCAATGGCTTTGTCGATCGCTACGCCACGGAAACGTATGTCGACGGGCTCCCGGCGGGAGAAGGTTCGTTCCTCGCCTGCTCCTTTTGGTATGCCGACAACCTGGCGCTCTCGGGCCGAGCGGACGAAGCGCAGCGAATGTTCGATCGCCTGTTGAACGTGCGTAACGACCTGGGACTGCTGGCCGAGGAGTACGATCCGATCGCGGAGCGGCAGGTGGGTAATTTTCCACAGGCTTTTTCGCACGTCGGCCTGGTCAACACTGCGTACAATCTGAGCCAGATGCTCGGCCCGGCGGAGCATCGCCGGCAGAGTTGAATCAGGCTATTGAGCGCACTACATGACGGGGCAACGGTCACCGCCGCAGTCACCGGAGCAGTCAGTGCGATCGCGACCAACCTTCGCATTTGCACTGATGCGGCAAACGTGCCGCGACTAGTCGGATGACAACGCCGCGCGACTCGGCGCGGCGTTAGCATTTTACGTTGTGATTTCGTTGGCACCGCTCTTCTGGATCGCGATTGCGATCGCCCGCATATTCTATGAGCCTAGCCAAGTGCGGGGCGAATTCGACGACCAACTGACGTCATCTTGGGCGAGTAAGCGGGAAAGCCGTGCCAGACTTATTGTCAGCCTCGCAAGGAGCCACGTCGCGAGCGACTTTTGCCGGATCGCTGATGTTCCTTTGGGGCGCGACGAGGCTGTTTTCGCAGCTTCAGCAAGCGTTGAACGCCATTTGGGACGTGCGCCCCAAGGCGGGACGGAGCTGGATCGAGATCGCTCGCACCAGATTGCTGCGAATTATCATGGGCGTCTGCGCCGGCATCGTGGTACTGGTCTGGATCTACTATTCCGCTCAAGTTGTGTTTCTTTGCGCGGAGTTCACCCAGGCCTACACGAAAATGCGCCGTTCGGTGGGGGAATCGTCGACGGAAGCGGAATCGTGCGTCCGTGCGCCGCGCCGCGATCGCCTTATCGATGTCACCTAAAGCAATCGCTACGACTCTTTGAGCAATCGATCGTGCTTCACAGTCCCAGAGGTCGGGTCGTCCCAGTCGTCAAGCCCGCGCTCCATGCTGGAGCGG
>JAWXBP010000439.1 GCA_034440135.1 Planctomycetia bacterium | reverse complement strand
CTCTCAAAGCCTCCCGCGACAGAACTTGTGATTCTACAGCCGCGGGCGCAACAGTGACCGATCACGGCAATTTGTCAAAGAGTAATCGGGGCGACAGGATTTGAACCGCGAAGGCGCGGAGACGCTGAGTGGGGGCTGCGAGGTGGAAGTGCTCCGGATCTGTTCATCTCATGCAGATTCGATTCCTGCACCTCACTTCTCAACATCTCCGCGCTGGTTTCGCGGGTATTGCAGCGGGCGACTTATCGTCGTCGACGCCGGATCACGAGCGTCGCGACGGACGCGATCAGTGCGAGTGACAGCGCGCCTGGCTCAGGAACTGGGACTATTCTGTGAATCGCTCCCAGTGAACCGAATGGTCCGAGGTTCGTGCCGGCGAGCAGGTACAACTCTCCGTCCGCGTCTTGACCGAAGCCCTTGACGAATAACCCCAAGTCGCGATCGTCGAGGCCCAGCACCAGTTCTTCAATCTCCCCTGTCGTAAGGTCGGCCGAGAACAATCGCCCTGAGGGTTCGAAGAAACTTCGGGAGAAATCGCCGAAGACGTAGCGACCTTGCAACTCGGGAATCGCCGAGCCGCGATACATAAATCCGCCGATGATCGAGAGGCCTTCGTCGTGATCGTATTGAGCAACCGGGTCGATCAGCCCGGGGGGCAAGCCGATAAGATCATCCGTGATTTCGCCCGTCGTGTGATCGAACTTGAAAGTGCCTTCCTTCAGCCGCCAGCCGTAGTTGCCGCCCCGTTCGACGATGTTGATCTCTTCGATTTTGTCTTGTCCCACGTCGGGGACGATCAGGTCGCCGGTCGCCGTGTCGTGGCTGAAGCGAAAGGGATTGCGCAGGCCCGCGGCGTAGATCTCGCCCAGCCCTCCGCCCGCGGCGTAGGGGTTGTCGCCCGGGATGCCGTACTGGCCGTTCGCGCTGTTGTCGCCATCGACGTCGATCCGCAGCAGCGAACCGTGGGGGTTCAACAAGTCCTGTCCGTTGCCGATATCGCTGTGCCCGTCGCCGACGTCGTTGGCGTTGCCGCCGTCGCCGACGGAAATGTACAGGTAGCCGTCGGGGCCAAATTCCAATCCGCCCGCGTTGTGGTTGAACTGCGGGTGATCCATCCGAAACAGCTCGCGCCGCGATGCCGGATTCGCCGCATCGGCGTTCGCGGGATCGACCTGCCATTCCGTGACCACGTCCTGGTGGTCGAACGCAGCGCCGCCGGGCAACGTCAGCGTGAAATCGGCCGTCGGGCCGACCGGTTCGCTGTTGTACGTGTAGAACTTGCCGAAGCCTGGGCTTTGCGAATCGCCATAGCCGGGATGGAACGCGAGCCCCAGCAGGCCGCGTTCGTCGAAGTCGCCCTCATCGTGGGTGCCGAAAATGCCGAGTTCCGGCAAGCGCGACGTGACATCCAGGAAGGGCGTGGGTTCCACCTGCCCGTTGCGGTGAATGAGAATCTTCCCGGCCTGGTCGACGACAAACAGTCGACCGTCGCCGAGATCCGCCAATTGCACGGGGGCCGTGAGGCCGGTCGCCACGGGGGCGAGTTCGATCGCGATGGCGCCTTTCGCGATCGGCGCCGGAATGGGGTCGGTTAGCTGGGCGCTGGCCAGTTGGGGCGCACCGAGCGCCAGCCATAGCGCAGGGACAACCGCTTGACGCATGGTCTCCGCTCCTCTGAGAAAGTTGTGACCGCAAGAAAATCAATGCGATCGGCCTTCGCAGCCCAAGAGCGTGACCGAACGTCACCTGTTGTATATGCACGACTATGCGCTGTCAAACATTTTTTGAGAACGCATTTCCAGGACGGCTTTCGGCGCGGCGCGGGGAGTCAGCGCGAATCGTGAGCCACTTCGACCGTGGCTCCCAGGCTGGCCAGCAGTTGTTTCCAGCGCTCATCACCGAGCTTTGCCTGGAACTGCAACTGCGCCTGCTCCCAGACCGGGAGCGCGGCCGCCAGGTCGGACTGGCCGGCCGGAGTCAGTCGCACGAGTCGCGTGCGTTCATCCTTGCCGGACTCGAGCAGGATCAATCCGCGCCTTTCGAGCGGCCTCAGATTGCGGGTCAGCGTGGAGCGATCCATGACCAGCTCCTTCGCCAAACGCGAGACGGACACGCCTTCGAAGACGGCCGCCGCGATCAGAATTACCAACTGCGTGGAACGCAAACCCGTGGGCTGCAGGGCCTCATCGAACAATTGCGTCACCGCGCGCGACGCCTTACGAAAATTGAAGCAGGCGCAATTCGTGGCCGCTTCAATGCACTTTTGCAGATCGAGCGGCGGAGAGCACTGAGACATAACAGGAGAGGCACCAGCAGGCGGAAGTCCTGCTATTCTAACACGCCGAGCGCCCCGTTCCTATGCGCGCCGCGACACGACTTTGGGTGCGTATGCACGCAATAAACAGGTAGAAATGCGTCTATTCCGCACGACGCTCGTGCCCCGGCAAGAGTCCGGTCACGGCATCCAGCACGCGGCTCGTGGCTTGCGATTTATTGAGCACATAGAAGTGCACGCCTGGAACGCCGGCCTGCAACAATTCGTCGAGTTGCCGCGCGGCGAACTCTACGCCGACCTCGAACTGCGCTGCCGCATCGTCACCGCAGCGTTCTAAGGCCGCGGTGAACGCTGGCGGCAGTTTCGCGCCGCACAAGGAAGTGATGCGTTGAATCTGCTTGAGATTTGTCACCGGCAAGAGTCCGGGGACGATTGAAACTTGAACGCCGACCTGATGACAGCGATCGACGAAGCGGAAAAAGTCCGTGTTGTCGTAGAACAACTGCGTGATCACCGCATCGGCGCCGGCGTCGACCTTGCGCTTCAAGTTGGCGAGATCGACATCGAGACTCGGCGCTTCCAGATGCTTTTCCGGATAGCCGGCCACGGCGATTCCGAAGCCGGGAAATTCCGCGCGCAGCATTTCCACCAGTTCGTTGGCGTAACGCAGGCCGCCGGTCACGGCCTGAAACGTCGTCTCGCCTTTGGGCGGATCGCCGCGCAGCGCGACAATCGCGGAGACGCCTCGCGACTGCGCTTCACGCAGATAGTCGCGCAAGTCGTCCCGCGTGCTGCCGACACAGGTTAAGTGCGAGGCCACCGGGCAGCCAAACCGCTTAGCAACGCTCTCGACGACGTCGAGCGTCTTGCCGCGCGTCGAACCCCCGGCGCCATAGGTGCAGGTCACGTAACTCGGCCGGAACGCCATCAACTCGGCGACGTTCGCCAGCAATTCGTCATCGCCCGCGGCCGTCTTCGGCGGATAGAGCTCGAACGACAGGCCGAAAGCTGGCGAGGTGTAGGCGGCGCGGAGGGGCATCGAAATGAAGAGTTGCGGATTTCAATGGATGAATGGGCGTACAACTATGGTCCCGGGGGATACCGGCCCTGTCAATTGGAAAGTGTCGGGCAGCTCGCGTTCGTCATCCTGGATTCACTATTTGTATCCGCCCGTACGGAGACTTCCATACTAGCCCGACGCGCAAGCGAGGGGGAGTTGACGCTGTCCATGAGTAAACGTTGTACTCAACTCAGAGTCCACTCCCCCTCGCTTGCGCGTCGGGCAAGTGTGACCCTTGCTGCGTTTCCTCGTGTCTACAGCGACAATGGTTCGCCTGCCAATTGCCGTTCGTGCCGGGTCAGCTCGTACATCGCGTGCAGCAATTGCACGTCGCAGGGGCGTTGCGTTACGTTGCGGCGTTCGAACATCCGGGCTTGCGTGGCCACCATCACGTCGACGGGCGTTTCCGTGACCTGGCCGAAGAGCCGGGCGTAGTTGACGAAGCTCGGGACGTTCGTGGTGACGAAGCCATAGACCATGCTGCAGACGCCGATGGTTTTGCCGGTGAAGATGCCGGTGTTGATGGCCGTCTTGGCGTAGTCGCCCACGATCACGCCGACGAATTGCATGCCAGTCGGCACCTTGCGGCCGTTGTACTCCATGTTGACCTGGCCGTAGGTGTTCTTCAGGTCGCTATTGCAGGTGCCGGCGCCCATGTTGATCCAGCTGCCCAGGTAGCTGTGCCCCAAGAAGCCGTAGTGCTGCTTGTTGGTGTACGGCTCGATGATCGAGGCCTCGATCTCGCCGCCGATCTTCGTCGTGTGCCCGAGCGCCACGCCGTCCTTGATCGCCGAGTGTTCGATGATGCGGGCCTTGGGGCCGAGATGGGCCGGACCGCTCAAATAGCAATGCGGGCCGATGCGGGCATTCTCCTCCAACAGGATCGGCCCGGCCTTCGTGTCGGTGACCGCATACTGCCCCAACGTCGCCCCGGGAGCGGCAAAGACGCCGTCGGCGATTTCCTGATACGTGCCCAGGTGCAATCGCTCGTCGAGATTCCCCCGCAACGTGCGCATGTGATAGCGAATGATGTCGTGCGGATAGTCGAGCAACGGCAACTCGTAGTCCTGGCCGGGCGTGACCAGCGACGGCAACCGCAAGTCGCCGAGATGGCGGACTAACATGGCCGCGTCGACTTCCTCGGCCGGCGGGCGCATATCCTGCGGCAGGAGCGCCGCGGCGATGGCGTCGCCGGTCCGGACGACGCCGATGTTCCGCGCCTCGTAGATCGCCCGCAGTTGCTTAATCGCTTCGGCCGATGGAACCAGCCGGGCATTGACCGCGAGCACGAGTCCGTCCCCCGCGCCGCCGCGCGCGGCCAGGGCATAGTCGGCCTGTTCGACCGCGCGCAAGTGCGGCCGCACGACCGTGGTGAGTTCCTCGTTCCACGCCAGCAGGCGATCGATGAGCCGGTAACTCCCCACGGAAATGGCGTACGCCGGCCGCCCAACGGTCACCGGGTAGAGCCGTGAGACGTGTTCGTCTTCGAAAATCAGGAGGGGCATGGGGAGTAAGGACCGTAGATCGGGGAACTCAGGGCGCTGGCCGTTTATCGCCACACAATTGTAGCTCTTGGATGCTATGCGGGAGCCAGTCCTGGGGGCGCCAAAGTCGCCGGTCTAAGGGTTAGCGCGGCGAATCTCTTGCAAATTATTCGCTGAAAAGAGTCCCGATGAATTAGAGAGTAATAAGCCGAATCGGGAATCTCGCGAGCCGTATTCAATGACCTGCTTTGGCCGTCTCTGAGTGCGCTCGCTCAGACGGTTCGAGCATCGGCGTCGCATCGTCCGTGATCACGGCCGCCCGGCGGGAACGGCCTTGCATCAAGATCAGGCCGACGATCGTCAAAATCACGCCGAGGCTGAGGGCTGGGGTAATGGGTTCTTCAAAAAACATCACGCCCGCTACGGCCGCGAAGGCCGTTTGCGAGGCGTTCAGCAGGTTGTAGTGCAGCACCGGTAACAGTTGCAGACTTTTCGATAGTGCATAGAACGCCGCCGCGTTAAATAAGCCCGCCAGCAACATGGGGCGGAATTGCAGCCAGGTGGTAGCGCCCATCGCTTCAAAGCCGAGGCGGTAGTAGCTCATTGGCCCCAGGCTGGCGAGGCCCACGATGCTCACTACGACAAGTGTGGCGGCCAACGTGGCATTGCCCGTTACGGCTTTGCGAATCACCGCTCCAAGGAATGCGTACGTGAATCCGGACAGACAGGCGGCGGTGACCGCGAGCCCAACGGCCCAGCCGTCATGGGTCGTCGCCTGAGCATGCTGCACGGCGCGATGGGCGTCGCCCGCGCCGAAACAGAGCACCACTACGGCGCCAAGCAGCACCAACATCGCCACGGCAGAGCGAGTGCTTACCGGTTCATGGAGCCACAGCCGAGCCAAGAGCGCCGTGCCGAATAAGAGCGTCCCTAGGCAAAGCGGCACGGAGAGCGCCATGCCGATCACGCCGAGCGAGTATTGAAAGCTGACATTGCCTACCGCCTGGCCGAGTAGCCCGGCGACCGCCAGTCCGGCGGCGGCGCGGCGCGAAGTCCACGGCGGGTTCCCTTGCGCCCACTGCCAGAGCAGCACGGGCACAAACAGGATCGTCGTTGGCACCGCCTTAACGCAGGAGACCCAGACGGGGTCGGAGAGAATCGAGGCTTCGCGTAGAAAGGCATTCGCGCCGGTATAGCCCACGGCGGAAGCGAGCCCGAAGCCCGTGCCCCACATCACCCGACGCCTCGCGGCATGCGCGTCGGCGGCAGGGTTGGTCACGGAACGGGCCTTTCGTGCGGAACGAGATCGAGAACGCGACGGAAACCATCCAGCGCGCGCTATTTGCCTAACGTCACACGTGCGACGCCAGCCACGACCGCGAACAACAGGACCGTCATCAACAGAATGCCAACAAGTGCCTGGCCCATGGGCGTTAAGTCCTGCTCAGAATGGGGGATGCGTCCTAAGGCGCGGGCCGCCAGCCTGCCGGGCAGCCACTCTTCCATCTAACTTATCGCGCGCTCGGGACGTCGACCAGGGCGGGTCCGGTGTAGCAATGGTTGGAAGATCGTCGCTGTGCAGGAAAAGCCCAGGGAAGGCCCCCAAAGTTGTCACCATTGGCAACGACTATTGGGGCCTTCCCTGGGCTTAGCGGCAACTACGCCGGCAAACAAATCGCCGTCCCCTCCCAGTTTCGCGCCCTTTTGCGTCTTTCGCGGTCAACTCACTCGACAGGGCGACATGCGGTGGCTAGTCAGACTTTTCCTGTCACGCGAAGTTTTCCCAAAAAGTAGTTTCGTGAAAGTCTGCGGATTGGGATGACGATATCAAGGCTGCCGATTATTCCGCGCGGGCAAAGCGCGTGTTGGCGCGCGTGGTCAGGATTCAACTAGGAAATCGATTCCATGAACCGGCATTTCCGCTCAACTGGCGTGTGGCTGCTTTCGATCTCGCTGCTCGCCGGCTGCCGCCCCAGCCAACCGTTCTACTTCTTCGAAGACGGCGACCTGTCGCACTACGAAGGCGTGGCGACCCGAATCGAGCTGGCCGACGTAGACGTGCCGAGCCTGGACGAGGTACAGAACGCTGCCACGCCGCATACGCTGGGCGAACAGCAGATCGAAGAATACTGGGACCTCACGCTCCAGGAAGTGATCCAGCTCTCGCTGGAGAACAGCAAGGTCTTCCGTCAGATTTCCGGACAAGTGCTGGCCACGCCGACGCAGTTGACGTCCGCCCCGGGCAGTGCTCAGACGATCTATAACCCAGCCATCACCGAAAGCGATCCGCGGTTCGGCACCGAAGCCGCGTTGAGCGCGTTCGATACGCAGTTCAGTAGCAGTGTGTTCTGGGAGAACAACGATCGGCCGGTGAACCTGGCCTTCCCGAACTTGCTCGCTCGTGAGTTGCGGCAGGACCGCGGTACGTTCCAGGCCGCGTTGACCAAGAACACGGCCACCGGCGGTACGACGACCGTCCGGCAGAACACCGCCTACGACTGGAACAACAACCCGTCGAACTTGTTTCTTAGCAACTGGGATATGAACGTCGAGGCGGAATTCCGCCATCCGTTGTTGCAAGGCGCCGGCACGGATTACAACCGCATTGCGGGGCCGACCGGGGCCTCGGGCTTCCAGGCGAGCTCGCCAGGGTTCTTCAATGGCGTGACGATCGCCCGCACGAACGTCGACATCGCGTTGGCCGACTTCGAAGCCACGGTGCGCAACTTCACGTCCGACGTGGAGACCGCGTACTGGGAGCTGTACTTCGCCTATCGCAATTTGGAAGCCGCGAAGGACTTTCGCGACGCGGCCCTCGATTCCTACCGTCTGACGGACACGCAGGTGCGCCGCGGCGAGGCCGACGCCTTGGCCATCGCCCGGGCCGACAGCGAATTCTACATCGCCCGCGGCGCATTGGAGACCGCGCAAGCCAACTTGTATCAAACCGAAAGCCAACTGCGTTACGTGATGGGCCTGACCCATACGGACGGCCGGCTGATTCGCCCGGCGGACGAACCGGCCAACGCTCCGGTGAAGTTCGACTGGTCCGAAGTGCATACCGAAGCCCTCTCGCGGAGCGTCGAGCTGCGCCGCCAAAAGTGGATCATCAAGCAAGGCGAGCTCCGCCTGCAGGCGTCGAAGAACTTCCTGCTGCCCAGGTTGGATATGGTGGCCCTCTACCGCTGGCGCGGCTTTGGCGACCACCTGGCCGGCGACGCCGAAGGACATAACCCACAGTTCGACAACGCACTGGAAACCATGACCGACGGCGACTTCCAGGAATGGCAGATGGGTTTGCAGGCCCTGGTGCCGCTCGGGTTCCGGCAGCAGTTGGCTGGCGTGCGCAATGCACAGCTCAGCTTGACCCGGGATCGGGCCATCTTGCAGGACCAGGAGTTGGAAGTTTCCAAGCAGTTACGCGACGCGTTCGCCAACATGGATCGGTATTACGTCAACGCCCTGACGATCCACAACCAACGTATTCGGGCTCAAGACGAGCTGTCGGCCGCGCAGAGCCGCTTCCAACTAAACACCGATCCCGCGGCCAGCTCGACGATCCTCGACCAGGTGCTGCAGGCCCAGCGCCGCTTGTCGGAAGCTCAACGGCAATACTACCGGGCGCTGACCGACTACAATTTGTCTATCCGCGACGTACATCTTCGCAAGGGCTCGTTGCTGGAATACAATGGCGTGTACCTGGCGGAAGGTCCGTGGCCGGCCAAGGCGTACTTCGACGCCAAGAAGCGGGCCCGCGAACGTGACGCCGGACTCTTCATGGATTATGGTTACACTCGGCCGGGCGTGTTCAGCCGCGGCGAGATGCTGCAAAACGGCACGGATCAACCGGGCCGCCCGGCGCCACCCGCCGGCACGAAGCGAGTCGAGGAGTTGCCGTTGCCGACCGAAGTGCAATAGCACGGCGACGAGGTAGTAGGCGCAGTGCGAACGTCCAAGCAGTGTAAAGCAAACCCATCACGGCAGGAGGTCGATGGCCAGCAACCGTAATACTATTCGACAGGGCTCGCATGAATCGCACGCGACTTGGCCGCATGCTGGCTCTCTTGAAACGGTTGCAAACCGGACCTGGTCAAAACGCTGATAGCCTGGCGAAGACGTGCGGCGTCGCCCGCCGCACTATCTTCCGCGACTTGCAGATGCTTCGCGGCGTGGGAGTGCAGATCGAGTATGAGCAGGACACGGAGCGCTATTCCGTCGCCGGCGACCTCGCCTTTCCGGCCACCGATCTCAATGCCCAGGAAGCGCTCGCGCTCCTGACGCTGTGCCATCAGCTCGGTGGCAAGCAAGGCGTCCCGTTCCAAGGCGCGGCGCACAGCGCGGCACTCAAGCTGGAAAGCAGCCTGCCGGCGCAGCTGCGCGACTATTTGCGCGGCGCGGGACGCGGCGTGCAAATCCGCATGGAACCGCGGCACGCGCTCGACGGGCACGAGAGCACCTATCAGCAAATGGTGCAAGCCGCCGCCGCGCGACGCGCGGTGCGGATTCGCTACGACAGCCTCACGGAATGGGCGGTCATCGCAACCAAGTTGCACCCGTATCGAATTTGGTTCAGTCGCCGCAGTTGGTACGTGGTCGGGCGCTCGTCCTATCACCGCGCGGTGCGGACTTATCATCTCGGCCGCATTTTGAAACTGGATTTGCTCGACGAACGCTTTACGGTGCCCAGCGGCTTCAGCCTGCAGCGATATTTAGGCAACGCCTGGCACATGATCCGCGAGCGCGGCGCCGATCACGACGTGCACATTCGCTTTCGTAAGATGGTCGCGCAGAATGTCGCCGAAGTCGTCTGGCATCGCACGCAAAAGACCGTGAAGCGCGACGACGGCATGCTCGATTTTCACGTGCGCGTTTCCGGATTGAACGAAATCTCCTGGTGGATCCTCGGCTATGGCGATCAGGCGGAAGTGATCGCACCACAAGCGCTCCGCCAACTCGTCGCCGACCGCACCGCGAGGTCGTTGGCGCAGTATCACGACATCACGCCGGTGATTGAAGTGAAACCGGCGCGCAAGATTCGCAGGCGCCGTACGGTTTGATTGCCGTAGGTCAGGCTTTCCCGCCTGACGATCTGAACTCACGTATACAAAAAAGCCGCTGAATCCGTCAGACAGGAAAGCCTGACCTACGGCGTTGCCTCGTAAAGCAACGGGAAGAACTTGCCTTGCATGGTTTCGCCGGTCGGCACTGACGGTACGCCGGCGAGCAGCACGTCGTTGGAGTCTGAACGCGTGCCGTCGCGGAAGGCGTTGATCACCGCGGCGCGGCGGGGGCGTTCCGTGCTGTTGGCGAACGAGCCGTGCACCATCAACGGGTGATGGAAGGCCGCGTAGCCGGCTTTCATTTCCGCGGCGACCGGCATGTTAAACTGCGTCCATTGCTCCGGCGTGAGGACTTCTTTGATGGCCTCCATGTCGCCGGCCAGGCCTGTGATCGGCAGCAACTCCCATCGATGACTGCCGGGCACGTAATAGACGCAGCCGTTTTCGCGCGTGCTGTCGTCCAGTCCGGTCCAGCAAGTCAGATGCGCCATCGGCTTGGTGCGGGTCCAGTACGAATAATCCTGGTGCCAGGCCACGACGCCGCCATGCCGGGCCGGCTTGCAGAACAACTGGTCGTGCCAAAACCGCACCGAGCCGCCCAAGAGTTGACTGGCCGCCATCAGGAACGCGGGGTTCCAAAGGATGTCGTGAAAGCCGGGCGTGATTCGCCAAGCGCCGAGGGCGTGAAACAACACGCGGCTCGGATCGGCCGATTCGTTCGTGTGGTACTCGTACCACAGCTCGCGCCCGGCGTGATTCGGGTCGAACAGTCCTTGCAGTTCGCCACGCAGCCGCTCGACCTGACGATCGTCAAGCAGCTTCACGCCGGCCAGGTAGCCTTGCTCGTGGTAAAAGGCGACCTGCTCGTCGCTGAGGCGATACTGATCCCACTCCGCGCGGGATTGCGGCCAGGTGAAGAGATCACTGATAAGTTCATGACGGGCGGCGAGATCGGCAACCATAATGGGAAAGTGTGATCGACTCGGCGATGACGTCAAGGGGTTTTGGCACGGTAGGGGGAGATGTCGTAGAGCCGCACCGCGCCATCAGCACATCCTACGGCCAATAGAGCCCCGTCCGGTGAAAACGCCAGACAGCGCACATCAGGACGGCTGACGCGAAAGCTGTGCAGCGATCGTCCGGTCTTCGTGCTCCAAATGTGGACGTCGGGGAAATCGCCTCCTGCCGCCACCAGTTCGCCTTGGTCGTCGAAAGCAATCGCGCTAATTACGGGGGACTTCTGCTCGATCTGCAGCACCGGCTTCAATGTTGTTGCATCGATCAAGTCGATCGCCGCTGCCTTTGTCAAAGCATATCCGACCGCGATTAGGCGTCCATCGCGCGAAGCAGCGAGCGCTCGCACCTTCGGCGCCCGATCATGTTCCGCGCACCACCGCTGTATGAGCCGGCCATTCTCGATTTCCCAGACGCGCAGCTCTTCATCCCCGACGACCGCCAACAGGCGTTTATCGTCGCCGGAAAACACCATCGCGAGACAGGGCAGCGCATCCGGTCGATTCTTGAATCGCTCGACGAGTTTTTTGTCCACCGTTGGATGGAACACGTCAAACGACATCAGTTCCTCCTGCAGGTCCGCCGTATTCCAGACTGTCACCGCGCGATCGGCTTGCAGCGCGGCAATACGGTCGCCGCCTCGCGAAAAAGTCGCCATGCCGATTCTCGCCGTGGGAGCAGCCGTCGCAATGTGCGGCGTCGCTCGGGCTAAACTCCAGCGCAAGAACTTTATTGCCGACGCGTCGGCATCGCCGTCAAATGCTAGGGCCAGCTCGCGATCGTCGCTCACCGCGTAACCATTGAACGGAGCGCCCAATGACGGCAGTCGGCCCAGGGCGTGGACGTCCGTAACACTCCAGATAAGGGCAGGATCGACTCCCCTTGGTCCAAACGTAACAAGTTGCTCGCCATCCGCGGTGAAGGCGAGCGATCGGACTGGAGACCGATCAGCGGGAATAAGCCGCATTGCTTCAGGTTCATTGACACGCTGATTTCCGCGCGCCCATGTTCTCCATGATCGCGCCGACCCGGTGCCGCCCCAGACGTCCGTATCAAGTTGCTCCTCGTTCAGCGCGTTCAGAAGCGGCAACAGCGTCCGTCGATCGCGGCGCAAAGCGGAAAGATACGCTACTTCGTTCTGCAAGTAGACGTGTGATTTGTACTTCTGGCTGAAAGCCAGCCAACCGTCCATGATTTGGCGGTAGTCGAAGGCGGTATTCGCGAAAAACCTCGACCGTTCGTAGGGTAGCACCGCCACCGCGACGCGCAGGTACATTTCCTGCCCAAGGTCTCCTTCGAGTCGCTTGACCAACTCGTCGGCGAATTGTTCCACCTCGCCCGGCTGTCCGTGCCAGCGGGGCAGGAGATAGATCGCCATGCCCTCGTACAACGGATGATAGGTTCGATCGAGCTTGATTCCAGCCGCCAACGCCGGGTCCGCTTCATCTCGATCTCTGCCCAGGCCTTTGATGATGGAAATTCGCAGCCGATAGAGCTCGGCGTCGGGGTGTTCCAGTTTTTCGGCCTGACTGAGGTAAGCTTTCGCGCGCTCTAAGCGTTCAACGAATAGTTTACCGCCCTCTTCAGTAACCGAACCAGCGAATCCTGATCCGCGAGCCTCCCAAGCCCACTCGATGTATCGCTCGGCCAGCAGAATCCGCGGCGTCGCCGATTTTGGGCGCGCATTCAGCCACTTGTTCAACCACTCCTCGTGCTGTTCGCCAGCTTGACCCTCCTCCCATCGCCCCAGCCACTCATAAACATGTTTAAGCGCCGATTTGCCCCACACGAGCGTGTAAGGCTGATCACGGTACTTTTGAACGATGTTGTCGAGACGCTCAAAATCATCCCTGTTGTAGGCCGCGTTTAAGTCGTCGATAATGGCAAGGCGTTCCTCATCGCCTTTAAGCCTGTCGGCTTCAAATTCTTCCGCGCTCGTAATCGCCAATTGCTCGCGCAAAGGTTTCGGCAACGGATCGAGTTCAATGGCTGTCGGATCGGCCGTTGCACTCGACGGAACAGCCATTGGCGCCGCCGGAGCGCCGGGCTCGTCAGCTACCACAGCACGGATCATCAAGCCACAACCCAATGCAAATACACAGCCTTGCCGCGATACGAATCGAATTGCACTCATATTCGATCACCTGCAAAGAATACCGATGCGTACTTGCCATTTCATGCTGAAACTACCCCAATAACGCCTCGATCGGCGTTCCTTCCGCAATCTTGATCGGACGGCCGATCTCCGATTCGTTCGTAGTTGCCGGGTCGACGCCGAGGGCTTTGGTGAGCGTCGCCAGGACGTCTCCGACGCCGACTTTGCCTTCTTCGACTGTGAGGCCATCTGCGCTAGTGCGCCCGTGGGCCTGTCCGCCGCGGATGCCGCCGCCGGCCAGGACGCAGGACCAGGCGTCGGGGAAGTGATCGCGGCCGGTGCTCTGATTGATTTTGGGCGTGCGGCCGAATTCCCCCATCCAGAGGATGGTCGTGGAATCTAGCAGCCCTCGGTCGGACAGCTCGGTCATGAGCGTGCCCCAGCCGGCGTCGAGTTCCTTCGAGAGATTTTGCACGACGTTGAAGTTGTCGGCGTGCGTATCCCAGCCAACGCCGCCGTCGAAGCTGCCGAGGGAGACCTCGACGAACGGCACGCCGCGCTCGATCAAGCGCCGGGCCATTAAACAGCCTTGTCCGAAACGGCCGCGCCCGTAGGCCTCGCGGACTTCCTTCGATTCCTCGCTCAAATCGAAGGCCTTGGCGGCTTCGCTATCCATCATCCGCACAGCGCGGCGATAGACCGTGTCATGCGCGATCGGCGCGGAGAGTTGATGCTTCGACAAGAATCCATCCTGCAACGTGCGCCAGAGCTCCAAGCGGCCGCGGGCTTGCGCCTCGCTAACCGAACCGGGGTAGCGGAGGTCGTCGACGCCGAGTTCGGCAAAACCTTCCGCTGGTTGCTGGTTGCCGTTGCCCGGGGCGTAGGTGGCCGTGGCGCCGACCGTCAGCGCGGCATAGCGCGGACCGAGAAAACCAGGGCTGAACGCTGCGGGGTTGAACAGCGTGTACGGCGAAATACTGACGTAATTCGGCAGCGGCGCTTCGTCCGAGCCCAATTGCTTCGAGAGCGACGAGCCGATCGTCGGGTAACGCAGCGGCCCGCCGGGCGTCTGACCGGTCCGCATCAGGAAGGTGCCGCGCCCGTGATCCCCTTCTTTGGTACTCAGCCCGCGAATGACCGCTAACCGGTCCGCCTGTTTGGCTAGCGTCGGCAGGTGCTCGCTGAACCGCAATCCGGCAGCGCTCGTCTCAATCTCTTTGAAGCTCCCGCCGTGCTCGTGGCCGGGCTTCATGTCGAACGTATCGGTCTGCGACGGGCCGCCGTTCATCCACAGCAGCACGCAATGCCGGCGGCGTTTCGGATCGAGCGCCGCCTGATCGGCTAGCACCGGGAACCAGCCACTGGCGCTTGCGCCGAGGGCGCTCAACAACCCAGCCCGTAGCACGTCGCGACGATGGAACTTCATGGCGTCGACCCTCGGGTTTGTTCCGTTTTTTGAACCGCGAAGACGCAGAGGCGCGGAGGGACCGGACGCAAAGCCAGCGTCCCGCCGTACGGCCTCATCATAAGGTATTCGCCGCGGCGCTCCAATATTTTCCAGCGAAATCCGCTCCACTACCCCACCGGCGTGCCAAGCACTTGCAGAAATGCCCGGATCCAGGCCGGGTGCGCTGGCCAGGCCGGGGCGGTGACCAGGTTGCCGTCGACGTGGGCGCTGTCCAGGTTGCCGCTGGGTTCGACCCAACTCGCGCCGGCGGCTTCGAGTTCGGGGCGAACGGCCGGATACGCGGTGCACGCGCGGCCGCGGACGACCCCCGCGGCGGTGAGCAATTGCGGGCCATGGCAGAGCGCCGCCAGCGGCTTCTTGGCTTCCGCGAAGTACCGCACCAGTTCCAGCACCAGAGGGTTCAATCGCAGATACTCCGGCGCGCGCCCGCCGGGGATCAACAGTCCGTCGTACTTTTCGCGACGGATTTGATCGAAGTCGGCGTTCAAACGGAAGTTGTGGCCGCGCTTTTCGCTGTAGGTTTGATCCCCCTCGAAATCGTGGATCGCCGTGGCGATTGTCTCGCCGGCTTTCTTGCCCGGGCAGACCGCGTCGACGCGATGCCCGACCATTAACAACATTTGGAACGGGACCATCACCTCGTAGTCCTCAACGTAGTCGCCGACCAGCATCAACAGTTGTTTCGATTGCATGGTGGAATTCTCGATTGATTGATTTCGCAGCGGGAATCATGCACCGCGCGGGAAGATGATTTCGGTCACGCCGACTTCTATTGAATGTACCGGCCGGCGCGGTGATGACGCGAGTGGCGGGCTGGGACGCCGCGCGGGCCAACTCGGTTGGCAAATCGGGGTTTGTTAAGCTAGCGAAGGTAACGAGACCTTGTCGATAACTGAAACAACTCGGGCGAGGCGCCTTGGGTGGCGCTACCGGTTTTGGGTGCTGACTGCCGGTGCAAGCATCGTGTTCACACTAAAACTGGCGGACGAGCCGCCAGTGGCACCCTCGTCGACCCTCGAAAAGGTTGGTTGAGCCATGATTCGCGCGTTGGAACGGGGCCATTACTGGCTAATGTGCGGGGCGGGACCGGACGGTTCTGGG
>JAWXBP010000438.1 GCA_034440135.1 Planctomycetia bacterium | reverse complement strand
TGGCCGGCGACTATCTGAAAACGCGCAGACTGCGCCACTTCAGCGATCGCCAGGCCCTCTGTTCGCGGTTGGAAAATTTCACTCGGGTCTCGCACGCCAGCCTGGTGCCGCGCGAGGCGGCCTACACGATCGCCAACGAAGGGCGACGGCTGATCGAGTGCGACCGCGTGAGCGTGGCCATCAAGAAAGGCCGCAAGTGCTACATCGAAGCCATCAGCGGGCAGGACACGTTCGATAAACGCTCCAACACCGTCACGCTGCTGAATCAACTGGCGACGGCCGTTACCGCCACCGGCGATCCGGTCTGGTACACCGGCGACACCAGCAACATGGCGCCGCAGGTGGAAGAGGCGGTGCAGAATTACGTCGACGACTCGCACTCGAAGACGGTCGCTATCCTGCCGCTGAAACGCCTCTCCGTCACCGGGGAAGAAGATACTGAACACGCCGAGACGCTCGGCGCGCTGATCGTTGAACAGATCGAAAACAGTCGGCCCGCCGAGGGCATGTATCACCGCGTCGACGTCGTGGCGGAGCATAGCTCGCTGGCGCTCGGCAACGCGCTCGAACACAATCGCCTGTTCCTGATGCCGCTTTGGCGTCTGTTGGGCAAAAGCGTCTGGATCGTGCAGGCCAGGACCTTGCCCAAGACCGTCGCAGTGCTCGCGGCAGTGGGCGCTTTGGTGGCGGCGCTGATCTTTGTGAAATGGGATTTCGAACTCCGCGGCCCGGGCACGTTGCAACCGGTCGACCGGCGCGACGTTTGGGCCGAAGTCGACGGCACCATCGACCAAGTGCTGGTGAAGGAAAAATCGCAGGTCCACGGCGGCGAAACGGTGCTCGTTGAGATGCGGAACACCGATATCGATGTGGCCTTGCAAGAACTGATCGGCAAGCAAATCACCACGAACGAACAACTCCGGAACATCTTGCGATCGCTTACCGGCGACGGCGAACGCCGTACGAGCCGGGATCGTTCTCAGGACGATCCGATCCGCTTGCAAGGCGATCGGCTCCGCTTGGAGCAACAACTCAAGAGCATCGAGCAGCAGATCGCGCTCAATCAATTGAAGCGGCAGCAACTGACCGTGAAGGCGCCGCTCTCTGGCGAGATCATCACCTGGGACTTGGATCAAACCCTGCCCGTCGGCCGCCCGGTGGCGCGCGGACAGAAGTTAATGACCGTGGCGGACTTCTCCAAGGAATGGCAGCTGGAAATCCGCATGCCGGAGAACCGGATGGGCTACATCCTCGAAGCGCAACGGATCGCCGCGGAAGCCGGGTCCAAAGAACCGCTGAAGGTCACCTACATCATGGCGACCGATTCCGACAAGAAGTACGAGGGCGAGGTCAAGGAAATCGAACGCATCGCCGAAGTGCACGGCGAAGAAGGCAATACCGTGTTGATCAAGGTGAAGATCAACAAAGACGACCTGCCTCAACTGCGTCCCGGCGCGTCGGCCGACGCCAAGGTGTATTGCGGCAAAGAACCGCTCGGCTTCGTACTGTTTCACGACGTGGTGAACTTCATCCGCTCGAAGGTTTTGTTCCGGGTGTTTTAGGAAAGTTAACCGCGAAAGGCGCGAAATCACGCGAAAGTGACAGAGAGTCAGGTCACGAACGCGAAACACGTCTGACTGCCAGCGACTTCACTTTACATTCATCCTGTCGAAGGGATTCCAAACATGCGTACCTTGATGATGGCCGTGGCGATGGCCGGCCTGGCTGTTGATTTCGCCGCCGCGGCGGAAGTGAATGTGCCGCAGTGCTATGTGCTCGTGAAGCGCGAAGTGGAAGTCGCCGCGCAGGAGCCGGGCTTGCTGGACGCGTTCGAAGTCGAAAAGGGCGAGGCCGTCGAAGCGGAAGCGCTGGTGGCGAAGATCGACTCCAGCCAGGCCGAGATGAAACACCAGGTCACGCAGGCGGAGTATCAGGCCGCCGTGTACCAGGCCAAGAACGACGTCAACGTGAAGTTCTCGAAGGCCTCGGAAGGAGTCGCACTGGCCGAACTGGAAAAGGCGAAAGACGCCGTGGATCTCAGAAAGGGTGGCATTGCCAACGCCGTGTCGACGGCCGAAATGCGTCGTCTCGACTTGTCCTGGGTGAAAGCGAAGCTCGGTATCGAACAAGCCCTGATGGAATTCGAGGTCGCCAAGCTCACGGCGAAAGTGAAGCAAACCGAAATGGCGGCGGCGGCCTTGGATATCAAGCGTCGTCAGATCAAGTCGCCGATCAACGGCGTGGTCATCGACGTCTTCAAAGAGAAGGGCGAATGGGTGCAGGCCGGCGAACCGGTCGCCACCATCGTGCAGATGGACGTGCTGAAGGTCGAAGGCTACGTGAACATCAAGGAAGTCAGCCCCGCCGACATCAAGTTCAAGCCGGTCACCATCCGCGCGAAACTCACCGGCGACCAGTTGGTTGAGTTCACCGGCAAGATCACGTTTGTGAATCCGGTCGTCGAAATCGGCGGACCATATCGCATTTCGGCCGATATCTCGAACCGCCAGGACTCGACGGGCGACTGGCTCCTGCGGCCAGGCCTCGAAACCACGATGACCATCCACCTCGACGGCACGCCAACGGCCGCTCAACCGGCCCAACGCAAGTAGCCGCAACGCTCCCCACAAAAGCGCTGTCGCGAATCACTGAAAACTGAACACTGAAAACTTCAAACTACTCCCTTGGCCTCCCTCACCGATAGTCTCGTTTCGAGTTCCGCACGCCGGTTGGCGATGCGCGCGCGGCCCGATTTGACCGCTCGACGGCATCGCTACCAAGGGCGTAGCTATTGGGTCGTAAAGGAACCGGTGGGGCTGAACTACTTTCGCTTCCAGGAGGAGGAGTACTACATCCTGGAACAACTCGACGGGCATACCAGCCTGGACGAGTTGAAGCGCCGGTTCGAGGCCCAGTTCCCGCCGCAAAAGATCACCGTCGAGGAACTGCAGCAGTTCATTGGCATGCTGCACAAGAGCGGCCTGATCGTCGCCAACGTGCCCGGGCAGGGGCGGCAGTTGCTCAAGCGACGCAACGAACGGAAGAACAAAGAGCGTTGGGCCGCGGTAACCAATGTCCTGTCGCTGCGGTTCAAGGGCATCGATCCCGACAAGATATTGAACTGGCTGCTGCCGATCGTCCGGCCGGTATTCACACCGTTCGGCGTGTTTGTCTGGTTCGCGGTTGCGATCGCAGCGGCGACGTTGGTGGCGGTGCAATTCGACGTCTTTCAAGCAAAGCTGCCGTCGTTCCATCAGTTTTTCAATCTCACCAACGCCAAGTGGATGATGATCGTCCTGGCGGTGACGAAGATTCTCCACGAATTCGGCCACGGGCTGTCCTGTAAATACTTCGGCGGCGAATGTCACGAAATGGGCGTGATGCTCCTCGTGCTGACGCCATGCTTATATTGCAACGTCTCCGACTCCTGGATGCTGCCGAACAAGTATCATCGCGCCATGATCGGCGCGGCGGGGATGTACGTCGAAATCTTCATCGCCAGCATCTGCACGTTCGTCTGGTGGTTCAGCGAACCTGGCTTGCTGAACTACCTGGCGCTGAGCACGATGTTCGTCTGCTCGGTGAGCACCGTGATGTTCAACGGCAACCCGCTGTTGCGTTACGACGGTTATTACATCCTCTCCGACTTGATGGAAATCCCGAACCTGCGGCAGAAATCGACGACGATTCTGACCCGTAAGCTCGGCCACTGGTGCCTGGGCATCGAACCGCCGGACGATCCGTTCCTGCCGGAGCGGAATCAATGGATGTTCGCCCTGTACACGGTCGCCGCCGCCGTCTACCGCTGGTTCGTGGTGTTTTCGATTTTGTTCTTCTTGTACAAGGTTTTCGAGCCGTACGGGTTGAAGATCATCGGGCAGATGATCGCCATGGCCTCGCTGTACGGTTTGCTCGTGCAGCCGGTGTGGAACGTCGCGAAGTTTTTCTATGTGCCGGGGAGGATCGAGAAAGTGAAAAAGCTGCGCTTACTCGCTACATTGGTCGTGCTCGGCACGATCTTGGCGGGCATCCTCTTCGTGCCGGTGCCGCACCGCGTGTATTGCACCATGGAAATCAAGCCGCGCGACGCCCATCCCGTGCATGTCGTCATCCCCGGGGTGCTGGAAGCCAGCTACGTGAAACCCGGTGCGATCGTGCAACACGATCCCGCCGATCAAGGAGAACAGAAGTTCGCGGCGCAGTTGAAACCGAAATCGACGGTGTTGGCGCAATTGAGCAACGTCGACCTGGAGTTGGAGATCACCGCACTGGAAGGACAGCTCGCCGAATTCGAGACCCAACTGCTCGGCTTGAAGATGCAACGGATGGGCGACAACCAGGTCGCGCAAGAGGCGTCGGATCAGATTCCCGAAGTCGAGAAATCCATCGAGGCCACGCGCGATTTGCTCGCCAAAAAGCTCTACGACCGTCGGCGTCTCACGGTGCTCGCGCCGGCCAACGGCATCGTGCTGCCGCCCCCTTCGCAGCCGGATCGTTCCGGCGAAGACGGGCGGTTGCCTGGTTGGTCCGGCTCGCCAATGGAACCGAAAAACTCGCGGGCGTTCCTCGAAGCCAAGACGCTGTTCTGCTTCGTCGGCGATCCCAAGAAGAAAGAGGCCGCCCTGGCCATCGATCAGGCCGACCGCAACTTCGTGGATATCGGGGACACCGTTTACCTGAAGCTCGAAGAACTGCCCGGCGAGACGCTTTCAGGTACGATCCTCGATATCTCCAGCGACAAGATGGAGTATGCCTCGAAGCAAATGTCCAACAAGGCCGGCGGCGAATTGGCCACCAAGACCGACGAGCAAGGGCAGGAACGGACGATGAGTCCGACCTACTCTGCCACTGTCGAATTGGACGACCCGTACGAGACCTATCAGATCGGCATGCGCGGCGAAGCCCGCGTCGAAGCCGGCTGGATGCCGCTCGGCAAACGCCTCTGGCTGTTCGTCTCGCAAACCTTCCATTTCCGGCTGTAGGCTTGAGTTGAGCCGCCGCGATTGTCGATCGGCCCACCGGCCAACCGGGCCTGCGCGGTGTTGCCGCGCCCTGTCGCGATAAGCCCAGGGAAGGCCCTTAAAGTCGTCTCCATCGCCAACGACTTCGGTGGCCTTCTCTGGGCATTTTTTTGCGCGACGACGCTATCGTCAACCTTTCTCGCCGGTCCTGCTGT
>JAWXBP010000437.1 GCA_034440135.1 Planctomycetia bacterium | reverse complement strand
GGATAACCGCCGAGGTCGGCGCCCGCGACCCTATCGAGGCGATCGCCCGCCGATGCAAGGCGGCGGCCCGGAACCGGAGATCGTCGATGAAAACGGCGAGCCGCTCCCCACGATTCCGGCCGAGGGCGTGCTCGAAATGCACCCCAACGGGTACGGCTTTCTCCGCGACCCGAAAAGCAACTACGACCGCGAGCGCACTGACGCCTTCGTGCCCGGCACGATGATCGACAAGTACGGGCTCCGCGAGGGCGTGCTGATCCATGGCATCGCGCAGCAGAATCGCAAGCTGCAAGGCCCGCGGTTGAAGGAAATCGTCGACGTCGATGGTATGAAACCGGACGAATACGTCAACGTGAAGACCTTCGATCAGCTCACGCCGATCAACCCGGAGAGCTGGCTCAAGCTCGAAACCGGCACGCAGCCCTTGAGCCCGCGCGTGATGGACTTGCTCACGCCGCTCGGCAAAGGCCAGCGCGCTTTGATCGTGGCCCCGCCGCGGACCGGCAAGACGATCTTGCTGCAGCAGATCAGCCAGTCCATCGCGGCCAACTATCCGGAAATCAAGTTGATCGTATTGTTGATCGACGAACGTCCGGAAGAAGTCACCGACATGAAGCGCAACGTCACCGGCGAAGTGGTGGCCAGCAGCCTGGATCGCGACGTGGAAAGCCACGTGCGGCTCTCGCAGTTGGTCATCGAGCGCTGCAAGCGCTTGGCCGAGATGGGGCACGACGTCTTTTTGTTGATGGACTCTATCACGCGTCTCGCCCGGGCGTTCAATAAGTGGGTCGGCAACACCGGCCGCACCATGTCCGGCGGCGTCGACATCAAGGCGATGGACATCCCGAAAAAGCTCTTCGCCACGGCCCGCGTGTTCGAAGAGGGCGGTTCGCTGACGATCGTCGGCACCGCGCTGATCGACACCGGCAGTCGCATGGACGAACTGATTTTCCAGGAGTTCAAAGGCACCGGCAACATGGAACTCGTGCTCGACCGCAAACTGTCCGACCGCCGCGTCTGGCCAGCGATCGACATCAGCCAATCCGGTACGCGCCGCGAAGAAAAGCTGCACGATGCCGACACGCTGCACGCAGTCACGATGCTCCGCCGCACGCTGAGTTCCATGCATCACGTCGACGCCATGGAACAACTCACCAGCAAACTGGCGAAGTTCAAATGCAATCGGGATTTTGTGAAGCTGATCGCAGGGGCGCCGGCGGAGTAGCCCGTACGTCAGGCTTTCCAGCCTGACAGTTCAGGCGAACATCGCGGCATACGACGATTCGTCGCGCATCAAGTCAGGCTGGAAAGCCTGACCTACAGTCTGCGCATGCCTACTGTGCGATTCTGCGCTCAACGACCGCCTTTAATCGCGCCGGAATTGCCTGACGGGATTAACGTCGCCGCAAAGTCAGACGAAAATCTCCACGGACCAGGGGTCGCGCAGATACTGCTCGAAAAATGTCGCAACATCCGGAGCGATGACGTACGGCGGATACGTCGCCGAATTCCGGTGGTGGTCGATGACGACCTCGGAGGTGGCGGCGTTCACGTGGCGAAATCCGTACACGTGCGATGAGATCAGAAAGTCCGCGAAGTAAAGAATTTCCCCGCCACGTTCCGAGCGCTCCTCGGCGATCTTGCCCAGCGACCAGAGCGAGAACATCTTTTCGTCCATGTGGTCATCCACAAACCCGCCGAGCGTGGCGTAGAGACGACGAACGTCGTCGGAGAGCGGAAAGTTCAACGCGACGAACACGCGGTCGATCTCGGCGGGATCGGTTGCCGCGAGAAGCGGGACTTTGGCGTTTTGCCAATGGGCGGTGACGGAGTGAAAGATGCGCTCAAACATTTCGTATCAGTAGTACCGCTGGATGATCTGTACAAGACGCGAAGATCCCGACAGTTCAAGGAACGCAATCGTGCCTTCGCGTTCTAGACAGCGGCAATCAATGCCATACGAACGCAACGTTGACGTCGCATATGCGCGTGCATGTTCGTCGAGTCGTCCCGTCGTCATGAACACTGCTTCAACCTTCTTGTAGAGGGATGTTACATTTCAACCGTACTCATCAGCTGCGGCGCGGCAACGCAATTCAAACTGGCGTTCGACTTCGTCCTTCGCCTCCAAATAAGCAGAATGCCGACCTTTCGCCTCCACAAGCGTGCATTTCGTATCGCCGGTACTTGCAACGACATCCACTTCATATTCCTCATCTTCGTCGAGCCTGCGAATTCGTTTTTGCAGAGTCACATCTGAACCGGTCGCCCGATATGCGAGAGCGACGATAACTTCAAAGAGAGTTCCCTTCAAATTGCCGATTAGTCCTTCATTATCCGACTTGGTTGATTCGCCGAGTTCAAGCGAGGCCTCAATATCGTCCAAACTCTCCACTGTGAGATTCTCAACAGAGAGTGCTTTGAAGTATCGCTTCATCAATTCCTGGATATTCGAGCCAAAAACATCGCGAAGTGTCAAGGCTGGCACGCCGTTTTTTCGAAGTGTTCGACGTCATCTCCCGTCAGGCAATTTGCCGGCAGCGACTTGGGATGTTGCCGCGCTTAAAAATTGCGCAGCGTTTCTCGACTTCGAACAGGGCGCCTGACCTACTAGTCCGACTGTCCTTAAATGTCATGCTCGCCGTGTCAAGGTTCGCCGAATGTAGAGAGTTTCCGAATCAGGATGGCATGACATTTAAGGGCAGTCACTGCACTACCGCTTGGCGCGCAAGCCAAGCTTTTCCGCGAGCTTGAGCACCCCCGCGAATTCCACGTCCGTCACCGGTTGCACGGAGAGGCGGGAGCCTTTGCGGAGAAGCTCCATGTTTTTCAGTGCGGGCACTTCGCGGAGCGTCGGGAGCGGGAGCAGGTCGGTGAACGCTTCTTCCAACTGGATGTCGACCATTTGCCAGATCGGGTTCGACTCCGAAGCTTTGGGGTCGAAATGATCGCTTTTTTTGTTCCAAGCAGTGAAGTCGGGATAGCCTTCGCGGACGATCGTCGCCGTGCCTGCGACGCCGGCTGGGTCGCAGCTCGAATGGTAGAACAATACGCGATCACCAAGCTTCATGCTGTCGCGCAAAAAGTTCCGCGCCTGATAATTCCGTACGCCATCCCAAAACGTCGTCCGCTCGGGACTCTTGGCGAGATCAAGAATCGAAAAACAATCCGGTTCGGATTTAAGCAGCCAGGGCATAGGAGACCAGATTGAAGTTTTCAGTGTTCAGTTTTTGGAGAGTTTGAAGTGTTCAGTTTTCAGTGAGGAGACAGATGCCCTTCGCTGAAAACTGAACACTGAAAACTTCAAACTGGCACTCAACTCGTCACAACGACATTATCGCGATGAATCACCTCATCGTACACATGGTATCCCAGCGTCGCCGCGATCGCGTCCGTGCGGAGGCCTTTGATTTTTTGGAGTTCTTCGGCGCTGTAGTTGGTGAGGCCGCGGGCGAATTCGTGGCCGGCGCGATCACGGACGGCGACCACGTCTCCTTTTTTGAAGTGCCCTTGCACTTCGACGACGCCGATCGGCAACAGGCTGCGCCCGCTCGATTCCACGGCGCGGCGCGCGCCGTCGTCGAGGACCAGGTATCCGCGCGGGCGGACGGTGAAGCCAATCCAGCGTTTGCGCGAGCCGATGGCCTGGCCTTGCGCGAGGAACAGCGTGCCGACGTCTTCGCCCTTGAGAATCCGTTCGAGCGCACCCGGTTGCTTGCCGGAAGTGATGATCACGTTCTCGCCAGCGGAAGTGGCCATCCGCGCGGCGACGAGTTTGCTCGCCATGCCGCCTTTACTGAGACCGGTCAGCTTGTCGCGCACGAGTGCGAACGTCGAGTCGTCCAGCTTCGTCACGGTCGAGATCAACTTCGCGCTGCCGGACGCGGGATCGCCGTCGTAGAGTCCTTGCACGTCGGAAAGTAAAACCAAGAGCGGCGCGCGGATCAGGTTGGTGACCATCGCCGCGAGGCGATCGTTGTCGCCGAACGTGGTTTGCAATTCCTCGACGCTGACGGTGTCGTTCTCGTTGATGATGGGAACGGCGCCGAGGTCCAGCAACGTGTGGATGGTGTTCCGCACATTGAGATAGCGCTGGCGGTCGTTGAGGTCTTCGGCCGTCAACAAGATCTGCGCCGCGTGTCGACCAAACTTGCGCAAGGCCCGATCGTAAGTTTGGACCAGATACGCCTGACCAATCGCCGCCACGGCCTGCAGATGGGCCAGGTCCGACGGGCGCTTTTTCAGCCCGAGCTGTCCCATCCCGGCGCCCACGGCCCCGGAACTGACGAGCGCCACCTTCCGCCCCGCGACGAGTAAGGTATTCAATTCCTCGCTGAGGGCCGCGATCCGCGCCTCGTTCAGCGTGCCGTCCTCCCCGGTCAACACGCGCGTGCCGACCTTCACTATCCAAGTGTCGGCCTGCGTGGCAATTTCTTGGCGAAGAACGTCGGGCATGGGGGCGATGGTGCGTTCAAACAGAGGAAAGGCACATTTCAAACTGAACACTGAAAACTTCAAACTGCCGCCTAGCGTACCCGTGTTCCGGCGAGCGGAAAAGTCGGCCCAGACCGTACTTGCGCGCATTTGGTTGTGAAAGTGCTAGCACCGCGTACAATTGGACGCCATGAGCGAACTCCAGCACGAATGCGGCATTGCCGCCATTTATCACCTGCCCGGCCGACAGGTTAGTCCGCTCTGCCCTGAACAGGGACCGGACGAGGTTTCGCGGCTGATGCCCCGGATGTTGCTCGACATCCAGAACCGCGGACAATTATCCGCCGGCATCTCGACGTTCAATCCCGAGCGCAACCAACTGATCGATACGTTCAAGGAATTGGGTGGCGTCAGCGAGGTGTTCCGACTCAGCCATCGCGGCAAGGCGGAAAGCCTGATGAAGGAATACGCCGGCCGGGCCGCCATCGGCCACGTGCGGTATGCCACCTGTGGGGCCGAAGATCGCAGTTATGCCCAACCGTTCGAGCGGCATCACATCCAGAAGCACAAGTGGTTCAGCTTCGCCTTCAACGGGCAATTGGCGAACTACCCTCAGCTACGGCAGGACCTGCTGGCCGACCCGGACAACTACCTTGCCCGGGAGACCGACACCGAAATCCTGATGCACCTGATCAGCCGCGAACTGTCCGATGGGGACAAGCCGGCGCTGATCGACGTGATGCGGAATATCTCCCACAATTTCGACGGCGCATATTGCATCGTGCTGGTGAACGCGGTGGGAGACATGATCGTCGCCCGCGACCCGCTGGGCGTGCGGCCGCTGTGCTATGCCAAAGAAGGCCCGTTGTTCGCCGCCGCCAGCGAAAGCGTGGCGCTGTTGAACCTGGGATTTCAGGCGGAAAGCATCCACGATCTGGAGCCAGGCTTCGCGATCACCATCACGGACGGGCGATTCGAAATCGAGCCGTTTATGACGAGCACCGGCACGGCCCACTGCTTTTTCGAGTGGGTCTATTTCGCCAACGTGGCCAGCAAGTTGGACGGCCGGAGCGTGTATCTCTCGCGGACGGCGCTCGGAAAAGAACTGGCCGCTTTGGAGACCGTGCCGATCGACTCGGACACGATCGTCGTTCCGGTGCCCGACACCAGCAAGGCGGCGGCGGACTCGATGGCCTTCGAGTTGGGCGTGCCGTCGTTCGAGGGGCTGATTCGCAACCGCTATTCGGGGCGCACCTTTATCGAAGGGTCCGGCAACCGCAAGCGGAAGGCGGAGACCAAGTACACCCCGCTCCGAGACGTGCTGGAAGGCAAACGCGTGCTGCTGGTGGAGGACTCGATCGTCCGTTCCACGACGATGAAAGTGCTGCTGGAGCGGATTCGTAAACTCGGCCGGGCTAAGGAGATCCACGTCCGCGTGGCCTGCCCGCCGATCGTGGCGCCGTGCTTCTATGGCATCGACATGTCGACGATCAACGAGTTGTTCGCCCCGAAGTTCCTGGGCGGAGGACCGCTGACCGACGAGGCACAAGCGGCCATGGCGGCTTCGCTGGGGGCCGACTCGCTGCGCTACCTGCCCGTCGAGTCCATCGCCCGGGCAATTGGTTTCGCGTCAGAGCGCCTGTGCCGCGCCTGCATCACGGGCGAATATCCGACGGCCTGTGGACGCGAGCTCTATCAAGTGGCGCTGCTGAACGCTCGGGGCGAGTCGCAAGGCCGCACCTACGAAACCGCTGTCGCTGGCACAGGTTGAGTTCGGATTTCGTCGAAACCTAGGGAACCATTTTGGGACGACGGGCCTCGAAATCAAAGGTGAATGATAGTTGAACTGCGCCTTAACGTGGATTAACGTGGTTGCACACCATCAAACTGCGGCCCCCCGCTCGGTGGTTTGCCCCAAGGAATCGGAGGGATTGACTCAGGCCACTTGAGCAACAACCTTATGCCCTGACCGTTCGACGCTAAAGCGTCATGGATGATCTTGCGTGGTGTCGATATGTCAAGCTGTAGCCGCAGGGTTCCCCAACCCAGCGGTGAGAAGCCCTGGCAAGTGACTGCCCCTCTTGCGAGGGCGTTTTTTTACCCGCTGAACTTCGGCGGATGATCGCCGGGCCAGACGTCCGTTCTATCGGCGTCGGAGACGCCTCCCAGAGCATTTTGGTCGTCCCGCGGCTTGACTCGTGACCACAGCTTGGATGAATGCGCAGTTTGCGCAACACGGGTGGATTTTTCTTGCGGTGCGCTGGCCATTCATTTAATGTTGATTTTGGGAAACATCCCACGCGCACCCCCCGTGATGGTGGGGAGCGTCGCTGAGCGCACGGGCGTTGGCGGGGATGGTTCGCGCAGGGAGTGCAAATTGGCTCCCGCGTTAGAGTTCGGAAATGTGGCGCAGGCACGATTGTGGCGTTCGCAGGGAACTAAACGTTCGTCACAATCGTCGCAAGTTAAACTCCGCGCGCTCCCGCGACTGGCGACCACCCAGGGGCCACACGCCAGAGCGAGAGTCGCGCGAATCCCACAATCGTTGAAGGCAGTCCGAGTCCGGGTCCCATTGGCCCCGGGCCCCGTTCAGGAGAGGTATCCATGTCGTTCTGGCGTTCGCGGCGTCACTCCCAGCATGACCTGATTCAGGCGATGCAAAGCTGGCCGCAGCGTGAAAAGGGCAAGCATTCGAAGCGGCGGTCGGCCAAGTTCGAACAATTCGAACCGAAACGATTGCTGGCCGTTTCGCCGCGCCTCGTTTCGATCATCCCGAACGAAGGGGAATTGCTCACCGACGGGCAGACGCGCGATGTCGCTCCTCGCGAATTGACTTTTCGATTCAGCGAAGGCCAAATCATTGATCCGACCACGTTGGGCGGCATTCAAATCGTGCGGAGCGGCTTCGACGGCGTGCTGGGCGACGGCGACGACGTCTTGATCGAACCGGGCTACATCGGCATCGGCGATCGCCCGAATGAAGTCGTGGCGCGGTTCGCGGATGCGCTGCCGGACGACCTGTATCAGATTCGCATTATCGGCGCCGGAGCGAATACGCTGCGGAACAGCTTTGGCGACCCGTTCAATGACGGGGTGAACGTCAACGTGACGTTCGAGATGGACCTGGGCGCCCAAGTGGTCGCGGTGGTGCCTCAGCCGATGTCGCGGCTCGCCAACGGCGGGCTTTCGCAAGCGCGCAACCAAATCGAAGTTTACTTCAACAATGACAACCTGAACGCCGCGTCGGCGACGAACCGCAACTTCTATCAGCTCATCTTCACGAAGTCGACCGGCAACAACCAAGACGATCAGGTCTTCCTGCCGACGAATGTGAGCTACGACCCAGGGCAGGACAAGGCGGTCCTCACCTTCGCCAGCGACCTGGCGCTGTTGGGTGCGGGCGAAGGCATTTACCGGCTGCGCGTCGGCAATGCGGATCCGATCCCCGCGGCCCCGAGCGTGACGCAAACTTCGAACATCGATCAGGGTTCGACGTTCGCTACGGCTTTGAATATCGGTCCGCTCGCCAACCAGGCCAAGGTCATCAAGGCGGCCGTCGATCCGCAGTTGTTTCAATTGGAATTGCCCGGCGACATCAGCGAGCCGGGACACCGCCAGTCCACGCAGCAATCACACTTCCTGTATGAACGATTCCCAGATTCCACGGTCGGCACGACGACGGCGTACTACAACTTCAAGGATCTGTACGGGTTCGATCCATTCGGCAACCAACTGTTCAACACGATCACCGCGGAACAGAAGGAGCGGGTGCGCGAGATCTTCTCGTTCTACAGCTACTACGCCGGCATTCAGTTCATCGAGTCCGCCGATCGCGGCATGACGATCGTCACGGGCGATCCGCGCGCCTTGGATCCCACGGTCCCAACTGGGCCGTTCGGCGTGATCGGCATCGCCGGCGGCGGCCTGGTGGGTACGGCCATCATGGATCAGGCCGAAGACTGGGCCGCGAACGAGTTCGGCGGCGACTGGTTCAATGTCGCCATGCACGAGATCGGGCACCTCCTGGGGCTCGGACATTCCGACGAGTTGGCGCCGTTGACGGTGATGTCGGGCATTTACAATCCCGCGGCGGACTACGAGAAGGTCTTCCCCGGGCGACCAAGACATCGTCCACCTGCGGCACAAGTACCGTCCGGAAGTGAAAGACATCGACGTCTATCGCTTCAGCGTGGCGGTGGCGGGAACGATTACGGCCGAAACCATTGCCGAACGCTTGCCGGAGGCCAGCGAACTGGACAGCCTGGTGTCGATCTTCGATTCCAGCGGCAAGTTGTTGGCGCGCAACGACGACTATTTCGGCAACGACGCCTTCGCGCAGATTGAAGTGCCGGCCGGCGACTACTTCGTCGTCGTCTCCAGCACCGGCAACAACGAATACAACCTGAACGTCGAAGACAGCGGCTTCGAAGGCACGACCCAGGGCAACTACGCGCTGCGGATGGAGTTCATTCCGACGCCGACGAGCGGCATGAAGGACTCGACGGGCACCCTGTTCGACGGCGACGCCGACGGGCAGCCGGGGGGCGAGTATAACTTCTGGTTCCAGGTGGCCAGCGCAGACAATACGGTCTATGTCGACAAGGCCGCCACGACCAGTTCCGGCCCGTTGGGATCGTTGGGAAATCCGTTCCGAACGTTGCGCGAGGCGACCGACCCGAACCTGCCGACCAGCGCGCGAGCGGGAGATGTGCTGCGAGTCGTTGGCAACGGCGGGACTGACGGCGGCATTGACACGTTAGCCGATAACGCGGCCTACGAGATCGGCTTCAATAGCCTGGGGAACGCCCTCGCCGACGGTACGACCTTGCGGGTGCCGACGGGGGTCTCGATGGTCGTCGACGCCGGGGCGATTTTCAAGCTCCGCCGCGCGAATATCGACGTCGGCAGCTTCTCCTTGAACGTCGATCGCAGCTTGGGCTCGATGCAGGTGCTCGGCACTCCGGTGCGGAGCGTGCACTTTACGTCTTACAACAACGAGCAAGTCGGTCGCGATACGTTCGCACTGCCCACGACGCCCGACGAAGGGGATTGGGGCGGCATTGTGTTTCGCAACCAGTTCGACTACGACGCGGGGCGCACGGTGTTGGAGACGGAAGGCATCTTCCTCAACTACATCAATCACGCGGACATCACCTTCGGCGGCGGCGACGTGCTGTTCGATTCGCGGCAGACGACGTTCAGCCCCATTCATCTGTTGGAGTCGCGGCCGACGATCACGCACAATTCGATTCGGATGGCATCTGGGGCGGCGCTGTCAGCCAATCCGGACAGTTTCGCCGAATCGCGATTTTACAGCGACCTTTACACGGCGGACTACGACCGCATCGGACCGGAAATCCAAGCCAACCGTCTGACGGACAACACCATCAACGGCTTGTTCGTGCGCATCGAAACGGAAGGCCTTTCAGGCGAACCGTTAGATAAGCTGACCCTCGCCGGACGGTTCGACGACACCGACGTGGTGCATGTGGTGTCCGAGAATCTGAAGATTCGCGGCAATCCGGGCGGCAGGTTGCTGGTGGTCGATTCGACGACTGGCGACGAGCGCAACCTGGCGCGGCCCGACGCGCGGCTGAAAATCGACGCCGGCATCGTCGTCAAGCTGGACGGCGCGCGGATTGAAACGGAATTCGACGCGGACTTGATCGCCGAAGGAAATGCCCGTAATCGCGTGATCTTCACGTCGCTGGCGGACGATCGTTTCGGCGGCAGCGGCACCTTCGACACCGGTGGCGAAGACCCAACCGCGGTGCCGGAACCGGGGGATTGGGGCGGTATCTATTTTGGCCCGTTGTCGGACGGCAGCATCGACCACGCGCTGATCACGTACGCTGGCGGCACCAACGCGATCGCGGGCGACTTCGCCGGCTTCAACACCGTGGAGATTCATCAGGCCAAGGTGCGGCTCACCAACAGCACCTTGGAGTTGAACGACGACGGATTCGGCGGCGCCGAACGCGTCGGGATGACCGAGAACGCCGAGGCGACGGTCTTCATCAGTGGCGCGCAGCCGATCCTGGTGAATAACATCATCCGCGACAACTCAGGCCCGGCCGTCAACGTGAACGTCAATTCGCTCAACAGCATTCATACGACGGACTGGGGGCGCAATAGCGGTCCGGTGGACGTCTATACGGGCGTGATCGACAACTTCGGTCCGCTGATCCGCGGCAACCTGATGCGGAACAACGACATCAACGGCATGATCGTCCGCGGCGCGATCTTGACGACGCAGTCCGTCTGGGACGACACGGATATCGTCCACGTGCTGCTCGACGAAGTGATCGTCGACAATCATCACACATTCAGCGGACTCCGGCTGCAAAGCTCGCGCAACGAGAGCCTGGTCGTCAAGCTCTTCGGCGATGAAGCCGGCTTCACGGCGACCGGCGTGGCGCTCGATATCGACGACCGCATCGGCGGCAGCGTGTATATTCTCGGCACGCCCGGCAGGCCCGTGGTCTTGACCTCGCTGACGGACGACACCGTGGGCGCGGGGTTGGACCCGGATTCCAACGTGGTCCTCGACACCAACAACGACGGCATTCTCTCGGCGCCTGCGAAGGGCGACTGGCGCAGCGTGCGGCTGGAACGCTACAGCAATGATCGCAACGTCGAGGTGGTCAACGAGGAGGAACTCTCCGTCGGTTCGGGTTCGAATATCAACGGCGTGCCGGAATCGGCCCAGCCGCTGGGCGAGTTGGCCTCGACGGATCTGGGCGGCGACGACAATCGTCGCTTGGGCTTCGAAGTGCATGGCTTCTTGAACGGCGTCGCTCCGGGCGACGTGGACGTCTATAGCTTCCGTGCGTTGGCGGGCACCGAAGCGTGGATCGACCTGGATCGCACCGCCTATGCTATGGACAGCGTGCTAGAGCTGATCGATGCGGACGGCGTGGTGTTGGCCCGCTCGGACAACTCCTTCGCGGAGTTTCTCACGCCGTCGCAGTTGGTCGGCGACGCGCGGCTGATGCAGCGCGATATTTTCAACGGCCGCGATCAATACGGCACCAACCCGCGCGACGCCGGCATGCGCGTGGTGTTGCCAGGACCGATCTCGAACGTGCCGAAGACCTACTTCGTGCGCGTGCGGGCGCGCGGGCAGAACATCGACAACTTGACCGGCGGGCGGTCGATGGGCGAATACCAACTGCAAATTCGCCTTCGCGAAGCGGATGAAGTGCCGGGCTCGACGGTGCGCTACGCCGACATTCGCAATTCCACGAACGGCATCGAGATGCTCGGGATGCCGACGCGTTCGCCATTGTTGGGCGACGTCGCCGAGAACTTGACGCTGCCCAACGGCATCCGCGCCGACGCGCAGAACATCGGCAACGTGTTGGCGGGCGATTTGGGCGTGCTCGACGTGGCCGGCAATCTCCAGGATCCGGCCGGGCTGGACGTGGACTGGTATCAATTCCAGTTGTCGTTCGCGCTCACGCAGGCGTCCGAGGGCTTCATCAGCACGTTGTTCGATATCGACTACGCCGACGGTTTAGCCCGGCCGGATACGACGTTGGCCCTGTTCGACGACGAAGGCCATCTGATTATGATCGCCCGGGATTCGGACATCACTGACGATCAGCCGAATCCCGCCGCGGGAAGCACGGTGTCGGAACAAACACGCGGCTCATTCGGCAAGCTCGATCCGTACGCCGGCCCGTTCGCAATTCCAGCGACGGAAAGTTTTGCGGACGGAACGACGCAGCAATACTATCTGGCGGTGATGTCGAACAAAGTGCTGCCGACGGTGCTGAACGCTTTCTACCAGGTCGACGCGGCGAATCCGTTGGTAAGGATGGAACCGCTGCCGGAAACGATCCGCATCGCCGACGAGCATCTGATTCCCGGCGGCGTCGGGACTTCCAACGCACCGCCCTTGTTCGACTTGTTCCCCGGCGAATCGGTCGAAGAGCTGAACGCGAACGCCAACACGTTGATGCTCAACGACGTCAATACTTGGGTCGTGGCTGGCGGGGAAATGTACACGGTCGACGCTTACAGCGGATACCTGGAAACGGACGTTACCGAACAGGGCGAGGTGCTGCCGGACGTGCAGGAAAACGGCTACCGATACACCGACGTGCAGATGCGGAACGACGGTCGGCTCTTCACAATCGCCAACATCACGGGAAACGATCCTTCGTCCGTACTTCGTGAGATCACGCCGACCGAGGGCGCCACGGGTCTGAGCTATGCTATCACCGATCAGGTGGTGAATTCTTTTACAGGTTTTGGAGACCCCCCGGCTGACCCGCCAGTGCCGGAGTTCGAGGCCGTCGATGGCGCCGCGGTATTCTTCGAGGCCATGGCTTGGGAACCCGGCGAGCAGACGCGCGGGCGGTTGCTGTACGCGGTCGGTCACATCCCGGGCTTCACGCCGAATCCCGAGGCCTTCGATAACGAATTCGATATGCCTGTTGGTATGCCGGCGTTTGAGGATGCTACGGGGCCCAATTGCTATCCGAATTTCTTCTTCCGCATCGCGGGCGACGACTTGTGGGGCGGCGATATCAACGCTGGCGACATCCTGGGAATTCCGGAGAACATCGATCAGCCGTTCGAGCCCATTTATGGCACGAACGGTTGCTTGGACACGCGGATTAACACCGCGCCACCAGGCCGACCGCCGGTGTTGGAAGATGGCGGCATTATCACCGGCATTGCCATCATCCCGGCGGCCGAGCGGGATGAAGAGGGCGTGCCGATTCTGAATCCCGCTGGCCTGCCCATCCTGGTCGATCGGATGTACGCGGTCACCGACCTCGGCAACTTCTTCGAGATCGAGGATTACGCTACCCCTGCGCCGAACGGCCCCGCCCCGGCGATGGGCGGCCCCTCGGCGCGGTTCATCACGAACTTTGACGGTGCTGGGATTCCGTTCGCCGGCCTGACCAATGGTCCGCCGAATGCCGAAGGGGGCGTGTTCGAGTCCGTGCTGTTCGCCACGACGCAGGATGGACAGATTTTCACGATCGGCCCGGAGGGAGATCTGTTGCCGCTCTTGATCAACGGCAACGCCTCGACGGCCCTCGGGTCGGGCGGCGCGGAGGGCATCACGTTCTCGCGCTTCGACTACAACCTGTGGCATATCTCCGGCCGGCGCGACACGGAAGACGGGCACGGTATTGACGGTCAACTCGGCGCCACGCGCGAGCGCTCCACGGTGCAGGATAACGCCACGTTCTACTTCGGGCTGGAAGACCCGCGATTGGCCACGACGCTGTCGCTGCAGCCCTACACGAACGCGATGGTGGACACGAACCCGGGCATTTACGATCCGGCGCCGTCGTATGACGTGCCGGGCGGGGCGCATGGGGCGCTGACGTCGGCCACCTTTGACTTGTCGCCGTACACGGCTACCGACAAGCCGACGCTGTACTTCAACTACTGGGCGGTCACCGAAGGCGCGGCGAGCACGATCGCCGACTACACGTTGATGCGGGACTCGTTCCGCGTCTACGGAACGGCCGATGGCGCGAACTGGAAGCAGTTGACGACGAATAACTCGTTCAAGTCGAACAACGTCGACGAATTGTCGGAATTGCCGAACGCCATTTCTTCCACCGGCGGCGACTACCGGTTCGATCCGTATCCGAATCAACGCGTGCAAGAGACGTTCGATTACACCAGTGCCGATCAAGGCAACTGGCGCCAGGCGCGCATCGATCTGGGGGACCTCGCCGGTTCAAAGTATGCCCAGTTGCGATTCGAGTTCTCTACCGCGGCCTCGGTCGACTGGGGGATGGACGCGGCGCGCTCGCTCGGCGCATCGACCTACGTCAGCGAAGGCGGCACCGGCGGCATCGCCGTGGCGCCTCCCGCCGGCAAGGATATCGTCGACGGCGACACCTTTGTGTTGCAGGGGTTGGTGAGTGGTTTCCCATTGGTCCAAACCTTCGAATTCGACACCGGCTACACGTTGGTGGCGCCGATGCACGCCGGCAAGTTGATTCAGGACGGCGAACAGTTCACCGTCAAGATCGGCGATGCGGACTTGCGGTTCGAGTTCGACCGCAACGGCGTCGTCTCGAACGGGTTCACCGGGATCCGCGTCTTCGACGCGATGTCGCCCGGCGACGTGACCAAGGCAATTTATGACGCGATGGCTGCGGTGTACGTCGGCGACCTGTTCGTCGATGCCTTAGGCAATCCGCTGGTTTGGCTGAACGGCGAGCGGGTGAACCTGGGACAAATCGTGGAGAGCGTGACGCAGTCGTCGAACGCCGTGATGATCCTGCAAGGAGGAGGCCCTGGCAGCGTGAGCACCGCGGGGGCGGCGCCGATCCTGATCCACGAAGGCATGTCGCGCGAAGAGGTGACGATCGCCATGGCGCGCGACGTCGACGTGGCGATCGCCGGCGACGCTTCGCGGCCCGCGCCACTTGATCTCCTCTCGCCCGATCTCGGCACCGTATCCAAGGCTGACGGCAAAGGGGCCCTGCGGATCTACGGCTTCGAAGTCGCCATTGCGGGACCGCTGGCGGTTGGAGAAGCGTTGCAGGGCGAGCAACTTGTGCTCCCGGTGCCGACGTTCTCCGGCGACGGGACCGGCAAGTACTACGGCGACTTCGTCAACCTCGTCGACGAGAATTTCCGCGCCAAGAACAACCGTCTGGAAGGCGTGTACATCGACGACTTCGTGATCGGCTTCGCGGAGCGCGGCGAGTTGGTCGTCCACTCCAACGCGATCGATCCGAACGCCGAGACGTTTCCTGTCCCGCAATTTCCGGAAGAGGGCGAGTTCTACGAGGAGGCGGTGCAGGGACCCTACCAGCTGCAGATCCGCCTGGCCTCTGCAATGATCAGCCCGGCTGGGGAAATCTTCGACACCATCGACACGAACGATCGGCTCGCCGACGGCATGACGATGTTGGCGCCCGCCGGCGACCAGATCCGCGATGGCGCGACGTTCACGCTCACGGATGGCGTGAAGAGCGCGACCTTCGAATTCGACTTCGGGGACGGCTTTACCGCCGGCAACGTGCGGATTCTGTTCGACGGACTCGAGACCGCCGAAGAGATCGTGGTGTTGATGCGCAATGCGATCAACCGGCAAAACATCATCAAGGTCAAGTCGGACACGGTGCCATCGATGGCGCCGGACGCCGCCACGACCAATCGTCTGCATCTGTACGGCGCCAAGGGCTTCCGTGACCTCGGCGGCCTCGAGATCGAGCCGAATGACACGATCGCGGACGCCGTGAAGACTGGATTGTCTTCCGCGACCCAAGGGGTGTGGACGCGCACCGGCAACATCGGCGACAGCGGCGAATTCACCGACGTGGATATGATCGAGTTCCAGTTGAACGCAGGCGATTCCGCGCTGATCGATATCGACGTCGACCGCGACTCGAATCCCGACAGCGCGCTGCTGTTGGAATCACTCCACTCGGCGCTACGAGTGTTCGATGAGCAGGGGAACGAGGTCGGCGCGTCGTTTTTCCCGTTGTTGCCGTTCGGTCCGTTCGTGGGTGATGCACCCGGCGAATTGCCGAGCTGGGATCCGTCGCTGCGATTCGTGGCGCCGCGCACCGGGAAGTATTACATCGGCGTGAGCGGCGGCGGACTGCAAGGCGCGAATCTCGCCTACGACCCCAAGATCGCGCGATCCGGCTTCGGCTCGTCGATCGGCTTCTACCAGCTCACGGTGTCGGTCGGAGGCAGCAACGCCTTCAGCATGAACATCTTCGATTCGCTGTTCGGCGACGAGAATCCGCTGCGTCAACAGGGACACGTGGTCCTGCACAGCAATATCATCACCGACGCCGAGGAGTACGGCATTCGCATCCACGCCGACGAACGCGACGCCGGCGATCGCCCGCATCCGGGCGCGCCGCGGAACCTGCCGGCGCTCAACAGCCAACGGCTGGTGTCCGGCGTGACGGTGAAAAACAATATCATCGCCGGTCCGGAACTTGGCGGCATTCTGTTCAGCGGCGACGGCGGACCGGACGCAGCGGTGCTGTTCGGCCGGATCGTCAACAACACGATCTACGGCGATAACGAGGACGCCGCAGGCTTCGGCATCAATGTGACCGAGGGCGCCAGCCCGACGATCCTCAACAATATCGTGTCGAAGTTCGACGTGGGGATCGCGGTCGACGCCACGAGCCAGTCGACAGTGATCGGCGGCACTGTTTATCAGGGCAATTCCCTCAACACGGCCGGCACCGGCGTGGGGAGTTTCCCGCTGTTGCTCGATCCGATCACGCCGAGCGATCCGCAGCAGCCGTTGTTCATCGACGCGCCGCACGGCAACTTCTATCTGGCGCCGAATTCGAAGGCGATCGACAGTTCGATCAACGTGCTGCAGGAACGGCCCTATATGGTGTCGATCGGCAGCGCGATCGGATTGGCGCCGTCGCCGATCCTCGCGCCCGAACGGGACGCCTTCGGCCAACTCCGCGTCAACGATCCGGATGTGCCCTCGCCGCCAGGCTTGGGCGGCAACGTGTTCAAGGACCGCGGCGCTTTGGATCGCGCGGACTTCGCGGGACCGACCGCGGTGCTGATCGTGCCGGAAGACAACTCGCCGACCGGAATCGATCTGAACCCGGATCCGAACGCCGTGTTCTTCGTCGGGCAGACGGTCACCAAATTCGCCTTGCAAATGGTGGACGGCGTGTTGCCGGCGGACCCGCAGGCGGGCGTCGGCGTGAACGACCTGACGGTCACCGCCGCGAAG
>JAWXBP010000436.1 GCA_034440135.1 Planctomycetia bacterium | reverse complement strand
TACGGGCTAGTGTTAGTGATTTTGCCGGCGCATTCGGCTAGACTGGTTGCATGCAGGTTTTGCAACCAGGAGCATGAATCCCATGCGTCAAACGCTGGCGTGGCTGACCGTCGTTCTCGCGAGTTTCGCCCCTTGTTCGGCGTCGGAGGACGCGCCGAGCGCGGACGTCGATCGCTCCCCTGCTGACGTCGTGCTCAACCACGAAGAAACCTGGTTGATCACCGCCAACCGCGGCGCGTCAACGCTTTCGCTCGTGGAAATCGCGACCGGCAATGTCCTGCACGAAGTCTCTTGCACCGCCCAGCCGACGGCCTTGGCTTTAGCGCCGGACGAAAAATCGGTCCTCGTCACGGGAGCCCACGGCGGCGATTTGCAGCGATTCCGCATCGAAGACTCGCACTTAGCGCTTGCCGGCGCCATTCACCTCAGCTTCGATCCGCGCGGCGTGGCGTTATCGTCCGACGGGCGCACCGCGTACGTCGCCCTGGCCGCCGGGCAATGCGTGGCGGTCGTCGATCTGGATTCCATGACGCTACGTAAGAAGATCGAAGTCGGGCGCTGGCCGCGGAGCGTGGCGCTCGCGCCGCACGGCCGCCTGGCCGTGGCCTGTAGTGGCGCCGGCGGCGTGTCCGTCATTGACGCCACGACCGAGACGCTCCTCTTCGCCGAAAACTTCGTCGGCCTGAATCTTGGGCAATTGGCGTTGTCGCCGGACGGCCAGGAAGTGTTTTTTCCTTGGATCGCTTACGGCGCCAATCCGATTAGCGAGAACAACATCCAGCAAGGCTGGGTGATCGCCAGCCGTATCGGTCGCGTCGCGTTGGAAAAGAAACAGCGCCGCAAAGCCATCGCGCTCGATCCGCGTGGCAAGGCCGTCGGCGACCCGACCGGCATGGCTGTCACCAGCGACAACGAGTGGATGGTCACGTCCGCCGCCGGCACGCATGAGTTGCTGGTCTTCAAGCTGCCGGGCATGGGCTTTCATGATTACGGCGGCCCCGGCGACCACATCGATCCCGCCGTGTTGGCCGACGATCAGCGATTCTATCGCGTCGAAGTCGGCGGCCGTCCGCTCAATTTGCGGATGTCCGCGGACAATCGCCACGTGTACGTTGCGAACGCGCTGTTGAACAGCGTGCAGATCGTCGATTTGCATGAACGCAAGCTGTCGCGTTCGATCCCGCTCGGCGGCGCGGAGCAGCCGTCGCTGGCCCGGCAGGGCGAAGCGATTTTCTTCGACGCCCGCCGCAGCCTCGACCAATGGTACAGCTGTCACACCTGCCATTGGGAAGGGGGCACGAACGCCGTCACGATGGACACGCACAACGACGCGACGGTGTTCACCTTCAAGACGGTGTTGCCGTTGCGCAACCTGGCGGACACGACGCCCTGGACCTGGCACGGTTGGCAACAAGGCTTGGAAGACGCGATGGAAAAATCGCTCACTGACACTATGCATGGCCCGAAGCCGACGGCCGACGACGTGAAGGCGTTGCTCGCCTATTTTGCAGAACAATCGACGCCGCCGAACCCTCACCGCGCGCAGGACGGCTCGCTAAGCGAGCAGGCGCAGCGCGGCGAAGTGGTCTTCCAGAGCGCCGACGCCAATTGTCTCCAATGTCATACCGGCGCGTACTATACGGACGGCCAGATCCACGACGTCGGCACGAATGGCGCCTCGGATTGGTACGAAGGCTACAACACGCCCTCGCTCCTCGGCGTGCATGATAAGCCGCTACTCTTGCACGACGGCCGCGCCAAGTCGCTCGAACAACTGTTGACCGGCAAACACAATCCGGAAAACGTCGCTGGGCAGCGCCCGCTCACGGAACAAGAGCTGAGCGACCTGGTCGCCTATCTGAAATCGCTGTAGTCGCGGACGCAACTTACGTCCCTTCCGCAAGCCGCGGCCCGACTTCTTGCTCCTCTTGCAGCACCTTGGCTTCAATCACTTTGCGCAGCAATTCCGCCAACGATTCCGCCTGCAACTTGTTGAACACGGCATGGCGTCGCGCCTCCACGGTGCGCAAACCAATGCCCAGTTCGTGCGCGATCGCCTTGTTCTGCTGACCGCGCACGATGCGCCGGAGCACTTCCAGTTCCTCGTCCAGCAATGAGGCGACGCAACGGCGCACTTCGGCGGCGCGAATCCGGCTGGTATAGACTTCCGCGTCCAATTTCAGCGCCCGCTCGATACTCTGCCAAAGCTCCTGGTCGCGGCAGGGCTTTTCCAACACTGTGACGGCTCCCAATTCCATCGCCTGCACCGCCATCGGCACGCTGGCGTAGGCCGTGATCAGAATCACCGGCAATCGCCCTCCCTCGGCATTCAGCGCGCGAATCATTTCCATGCCCGAAGCGCCCAACATACGATGGTCGGTAATCAGGCAGCCATGCGCGTCGCGATCGAATTTGGCCAAAAAGTCCTCGGCGGAATCGAAGCAGGCCGCGCGGTATCCGTGCGATTCCACTAGCGCGCCTACCGACTCGCGCGCGGCCGCTTCGTCGTCGACGACAAACACCACAGGAGCATTAAGATTCATGACCGGATTCTCCAATTAAAGGTAAGGTAACATGAAATGTCGATCCCGCGCCCACGTTGCGCGTGATCCAACTGCGTCCGCCATGCGCGGTCACGATATTGCGGCTGATCGCCAGCCCTAAACCAAGTCCGTCCGGCTTGGTGGTGAAGAACGGATCGAACACGCGCTCCAAATCCTCCACTCGCACGCCCTCGCCCCGATCCATAATCGAGATATGCGCCTCGCCTTGCTCGCGAGTCGCTCCGGCCAGCAGGTTGCGATCCGCCGCCTGGCATTGCTGCATGGCGTCGACGGCGTTTTGCAGCAGGTTCACGAGTACTTGCTCGATCTGCAGACGATCGACGCTGGCCGACAGCAATTCGTCGGACATCGCGGCCTGCACGCGAATCCGCGACGCCTTCGACATGGGTTCCACGAAACGCAGGCTGCCCCGCAGCACGCCGTTCAAGTCATGCGTTTCCCTGATCTGTTGGCCTTTGCCGACGAATTCCCGCAAGCGACGCACGATACCCCCTGCCCGATCGGCTTGCTCCGCAATGCGGGCGAGCCACTGACGCACGGTGTCGGCGCGCTGTGAATCTTCGTCGCGCAATAACTGCAGTCCGGCGGTAGCGAAATTCGAGATCGCATAGAGCGGTTGATTCACCTCGTGAGCGATGCCCGCCAGCATCCCGCCACCGACCGTCAGTCGCGAGGCGTGCGCCAATTGCGCATCGCGCATCCGGAGCATTTCCGCATCGCGGCGCTCCTCGGTCACGTCCCGTGCAATCACGATCGCGCTTTCGATGGCTCCGTTCACGACGATCGGTCCAAACCGGCAGTCGTACACGCGCTCGGCGCCGTCGAACCGATGCACGCGGATCTCCGTGCGCGTCGTCTCGCGCTCCATGAACACCGTCGTCAACGCCGCTTGCAGTCGCCGCGTGTCTTCGGGGATCACCCAAGCCGTGGCATGCGTCTCGCTCAGCATGCAGCCGTCGCCGAGGATGTTGAACTGATTCGCATAAGTAATCCGGCCATGCTTGTCGAGCTTGGCGATCAGATCCGGGGCATAGCTCATGACCGACCGCAAGCTCGCCTCGCTCTGCGCCAACGCCTGCTCCGCCAACCGGCGATTTGTGACGTCGAACATCAGGCTGATCGTGTGCATCACCTTGCCGTCGGCGTCGCGTTGAAACACCGTTGCGCGATTATGGACCCAGCGCCACGAGCCGTCGCGGTGCAACATCCGGTGCTCGACGTCGAATACGTCATCGTCATCCGCCGTCGCCAACCGCGCGATGAGCCCCGAGATCAGTCCCCGTTCGTCGGGATGCATCCAGCGCTCCCGCAGTTTCTCGCCCGGAATCAGGAGCTCGGTCGCATCGATGCCGAGCAACTCCTCGGCGCGTCCGTTGACGTATATCGCGCGATCCGCCATCAGATTCCAGACGAACGTCACGGCTGGCGAAGTCTGGATGATATGCGTCAGCAATTGACGCTGTTCGGCGAGCGCTTCGGCCGCCAGTTGGCGTTCCGTGATATCGACGGTGGAGCCCAGCGTTTGATGCAGGCTCCCGTCCGGCAAACGCCTGAAGATCGTGCTGCGCGTCGAGACCCAGCGGTGCGTGCCGTCCCGGCGCAGCACGCGATATTCCATCTCGCCGATCACGTCGTCGCTCTGCTGAGCCAGCCACGCGATATGATGCGCCACGTGCTCGGCGTCGTTCGGATGCACGATTCTCGCTTGCATATCGCCCTGAAGCGACATCATTTCGGCGGCGCTGTAGCCCAGCAATTCTTCCACGCGCGCATTGACGTACGCGATGCACTGCGCAACATGATCGTAGATGAACACCACGGCCGGCGAAGTGTCTTGAACCCGCTCCAGCAGCTTTTGGCGCTGCTCGAGCGACTCCTCCAGCGCCTTCCGCCGCGAAATGTCGCTGGCGAAGAATAGGCTCGCGACGACTTCACCGTCGCCGTTTCGCACTGGCACTGCGCGGTTCAGCCACCAGCGTCCGTCCAGTGTTTGCACTTCATAGGCGTCCGGCGTTTCTCCGCGGAAAACCGCGTCAAGGACGTAGGCGTATTTGCGCTTGTCCTCGTCGCTGACATATTCCGTACAATGGCTGCCAATAACTTTCGCTCGCTGATATTCCGGCAGCGTGCGATTGATCCAGCGGATATACCCTGCTCGGTCCACCGCGATGATGTTATCGGGCAAATTCTCGGCGATCGTGCGCCAAAGATCCGAAATCTCCGCGCCGGGAATCCTAGGTTCGAAGACGGTCGGCGATGTGGTGGATTCAAGCACGATTAGCTGGCGAATGGCTGCTATTTATCGGAGTGTACGAACGTGGCGGAACTACTCGAACGATGTGACGAGATCGCTGTCCGCCGCTCGATTGCGTCGCCTGTCCGGTCCGCCGACCCGGTAGCAACTGCACTTCACGATGTTGATCGCCTAAACTGATCGTATGCCGCGCTACGTCGTCCTACGTCATCAACTGCCTGAGCACGCCTCAAGACCATCCCATTGGGACTTGATGTTCGATTTGGACGGCCCCACGTTACCAACCTGGGCCCTTGAGCGTCCGCCCGATGACAAAGCGGCACAGATTGCGATCCGCTTGGCCGATCATCGCCTCGCCTACTTGGACTACGAAGGTCCCCTGACATCCGACCGCGGTCACGTCGAACGCTGGGATCGTGGCATATGCAGCGTTTTATCGCTAACAGAGGACTGTTGGCAACTCCACTTCCAGGGGGAACGGCTAACAGGTGCAGTTTCGTTGATGCGTTCCATTTCAACTGCCAACGCATGGAGCTATCGCTACTCCGCGACCGACCGAACGGCAGATGATTGATTTGCGACCAAGAGCATTTCAGCAGGGAAACGCCGTGTGACTCGTGGCAGATTCGCCAGATCCCCGCTCGACTTCCTGCAGTCGCACCGAAAAGTCAACGCGGCGCGCCCGACCTGGCTTTCGTGTTGCCTTCCAGCACGATGCGGTCCTGCTCAATGCTCACTTGCACCAATTCGATTTCCGACTTTTCCGCGTCGCTGGGAACGAAAGTCAGCAACGCTACCGGATAGCCGTCTTCCTCGGTCCATTGCACGGGCTGACCTAACTGCCCTGCAATCGACGTCATTGGTTCGATAATCGATCCCAACGGCAGCGGCACGGCGCCCCCTCGGAGCTGAAGGAAGCGAATCGCCAATGTGTTTTGATCCCGTACCTCGGCGTCGAACGCCACATTCACGTACGTCGTGACCAAGCCGCGGTACTCGAACGCGATTTGCCCGCGATTCTCCTCGAAATCGACCCGCGGCGCGCCAACCGCTTCGTCCGCCAGCTCGGGATGGTTGTTCGGCAGGTCGTAGGCCAGCCAACCGTTTAACTCATCCTCGGTGAATTCCGCCCGCCAATCTCCGGCGCGGCGCGCCTGGCTGACGGTCGCCGTTATATTGGCAAGACAGGCATCGCTCGCAGCCTGTTGGCCTGCCGCCGAGAGTGCCAACTCCTCGCGGTAAAATTCCGGGGCTTGTCGCAGCAACATCCGTAGCAAAAAGGCCACGGCGATCAGCGCCAATGCGCTACCGATGAGTAGCTTCTGCCAACGCGGCGTCGCAGGCGGCGGGAGGGCGCGTGACTTGGACATCCGATTCTTTCCCGTGATAGAAGCGAAGCAACCCGCCGTTCCGGCCCCGCAAATAGTGTAAGGCCGCCGCCAACCTCGGGCGAGACGAGCTGGAATTCCTACGACTGAAAATCAAACGCCGTGTTGTCCGCTGAGAGCATAACGCCCAGGTCGTGCCAGTATCTCGGCGCCGGCGCGATCAGTTCGATCGGTTCCTGCGTCATCGGATGCAGCAAAGCCAGGCTTCGCGCATGGAGCGCGATCGCGCGTTCTCGCGGCTCGTCGACGACGGGGCCGAACGGAATCTGCGAACCGTAAAGTTCGTCCCCCAAGATCGGCCAACCGCGCGACGCGGCCTGCACTCGAACCTGGTGCGTGCGGCCGGTTTCAAGCCGTATTTGTAGCCAGGAAATCAAGTCGCCCGACGCACTTTGCCCCTGACCGCGGACGTCGTAATGCAGCACCGCTTCGCGCGCTTCCGGGTGATCGGCAGCGACGACTTCCGCTTGAGGATGTCCATAAACCTTGCGCAGGTGATCGACCCACGTGCCCCGTTCCGGCGTCACCGCGCCGGCGACCAGCGCCCAGTAGGTTTTCGCAACGCGCCGTTCTTCGAATTGCGTGGAAATCTTCCGAGCCGCGCGCACGTGCCGCGCGAACACCATCGCCCCTGACACCGGCCGATCCAGCCGATGAGGGACCGCCAGGTACAAATTGCCGGTTTTCCCCTCCCGCTCGCGCAGAAAATTCTTGATCCGCGTTTCCAGGCTCTCGAAGGGCGCCGGGGCCTGCGTGGCGACGCCGGCTGGCTTGATGACGCCCAGCACCGGACCTTGCTCGTAGATGATTTCGAATCTCTGGGAAGCGTTCACGCGGCGAATTATAGCTGCCCGGCGGCGTTCCCTCGCACACCTTTCCGCCCGGCGCGGGACGACCTATATTCGCTCGTTCGCCGTTTACCTTCCTGGCGGGAGCGCTGGCCGTGGCTGTTGACTGTTTGAGCGTGGGAATTCTCGTCGCGGATCACCTTTGCTCGCCGATTCCGCGCGTGCCCCGCGTCGGAGAGTTGATCCTGGCCGACAGCCTGCCGTTGCGGCCCGGCGGTTGCGCGGTGAATGCCGCGATCGATCTGGCCAAGGTCGGCGTGCAAGTCGGCGTGGTCGGCTGCGTTGGCGTGGACGCCTTCGGCAACTACCTGATCGACGTCATGAATAAAAGTGGCGTCGAGACCTCCGGCGTCCGGCGCGATCCGACCGTGGAAACCTCCGGCTCCTTGATCATCAACGTCGACGGCGAAGACCGTCGCTATATTCACTCGATCGGCGCCAGCGCCTCCGTTCGGCCCGAAGATATTCCGCTGGAGCGTGTCCGCAGCGCCAAGGTGCTCTACGTCGGCGGCTATCTGCTGATGAAAGGGCTGCTCGACGGCGCGCTTACGCCGGTCTTTCGCGCCGCCCGCGCCGCGGGAGTGATCACGGCGCTTGACGTGGTACTGCCCGGCCCGGGCGACCATTGGCCCCAATTGGAAGGCCTGCTGGCCGAAACCGATCTCTTCCTGCCGAACACCGATGAAGCCGCCGTCATCACCGGGCTGAACGACCCGGTTGCACAGGCCGATCGGTTTCGCGCCGCGGGAGCGAAGACCGTCGTCATTACCTGCGGCGAGCACGGCACCGTGCTGGTCAACGATCAGGTGCGGCTCCGCGCCAATATCTTCCGCATGAACTACGTCGGCGGCGCCGGCAGCGGCGACGCTTTCGACGCCGGCTATATCGCCGCCCTACTCGCTGGCGGCGACGAGCGCACGTGTCTCGCCTGGGGCAGCGCCCTCGGCGCCAGTTGCGTCCGCGCAGTGGGGACGACGGAGGGCGTGTTCAACAAGGCGGAAGTCGAGGCCTTCCTGGCGGACAATCGACTCGAAATCAAGGAGCTGTAGACGCGACAAGTCGCCGAGATGGACACCGACACAGTCTCCTTTCGCTCCGCGAAAGGCCGAACCTTTCGCGGAGCGAAAGGAGACTGTGATGAGGGACGTCAGCCGATTCCTAGCACGTCCAGCAGTTCATCCAGGCAGCGATAGTCGCCGATGATTACGTCGGCCCCCGCGCGGATCAGGCGTTGACGTTTCCACTCATTGACGCCTTCGCGCGATTCTTCTTCGCTGGCCACGCCGACCGCGAGGCCGCCGACGCGGCGAATCTCTTCGATCTCCACAAAGC
>JAWXBP010000435.1 GCA_034440135.1 Planctomycetia bacterium | reverse complement strand
GCTTCCCCAACCCTTGAACACCCTGCCATGCCTCATAAAATCCAACCGTCGCCCCGCCAACTCGTCGTCAATTCACCCACAGATTCTGGCGAAGACCCAGAAAATGAGGAAGTCGCCAGGGCGGTCGCGGCGCTCGACGCGTTACCACCGCGGCAGCGCGAAGTGCTATACCTGTTCGCCTGCGAAGGACTCAATCTTACGGAGATCGCCGGCGTGCTGAAGTGCAAGCACGACGCGGTAAAGATGAATCTATCGTTGGCGAGAAAGAAAATGCGGTCGATGTTCACCGAAACGCCGCACAACACTTGCGACGCGAGGGCGTCCACATGAGCACCGAACATTGCACGCGCCTTGACGACTATTTGAATGGCGATCTGCGCGAAGCGGAGCGCAGCGCCTTTGAAACGCATCTTGGCGCCTGCGAGGTTTGCCGTCGCGCGGTGGCAGTGGATCGCCATTGGGAAGGCTTGCTCGCGGCAGCGAAGCCAATTGCGCCGGCGACGCTAACGGAACCGATCGCGATCGTCGCACAACGTGAACGCCTTCGCCGTCGGACCATCCTGCGCGGTTGGGCAGTGATCGGGATCGCCGCCGGGCTGCTGGTCATGGCGTTTAACTTCTTCGATCAGAAGGCGGCGCTCGTTGTGCAGCCGGACGTCGAAGTTGCGCCGGTGCGCGTCGCGGCGGTTCCGGCGCCGCCCGAGGTGCGCATCGAATTCGCGGCGGAATCGCGGGTGATTGCCATGCCGCTCAAGTCGAAGAATCCGCAGGTCAGCATTGTTTGGCTGTACCCGGAGTTACGCGTCGCCGATCAGGCACAGGAAAGCGAAGCGAACTAACACACAACCTTTTCTCAATCGAGGAGATTTGACATGCGATTCAACGAACGAGCCAAGCTGCGCCGGTTGGCGACTGGCGCCTGTCTGATCCTGGCGGCCCTGTGCGGCGCAATGCCCGTGTATGCGCAAGAGGCCGAGCGTTCGGAGTTGAGAGTGTACCACTTGAAGTTCGTTCAGGCGCAGGAGGCCGGACAAACGATCGCGCAAGTGTTGCAGTCGGACTCGGATATGCGCGTCGCTGTCGATGTGAGAGCGAACCGCTTGATCGTCAGCGCGCTGCCGGAACTCCAGAAGCAAACGGAGGTGTTGCTGCGAGAGCTCGACCAGGCCAGCGAAGTCGCCGCGGAAGTATCATCGGCGTTGCCCCCAGTGACCGTGCGCGTCATTTGGCTCGGGAGCAAAGGGCAAGGCGCTGACGTGCCGCCGGGACTCGAGCCGGTTGTGCAGGAACTTGGCGACCTGGGCATTTCAAATCTGAGTCTGGTGGGACAGATGATGATCAACGTGGGAGATGCATCCAAGTCGTTCAACGTGGAATGCCGTCCCCAAGTGGGCGAAGATTCGTACCAACTCCAGTTCGAGGGAATTCAATCCGGCCCCAAGGACGGTCGCCCGATGTTCAATGTCAACATCGTAGGTCACCAGGTCGCGAATGGCGAAGTGATTGCGAATATCGCGAACATCTCGTCGACCGTCGAAGTGCCGTTGAATCAGTTTATCGTACTCGGTTCGACGTCTGCCGACGGTTGGGACTCGGTATTCGTGCTGCAACTCGTACCGCGTTCGATGGCAGCCGTGAAGAAGTAGCTTCTGTTCAGACATAGCGCGCGTAAAAAGCCCAGGGAAGGCCAAGCTTGACTGTCCCGATGGAACAGTCTGCGAGGGCCTTCCCTGGGCTTAAGCGTTGAAGCATCGCAATCGCGAGTTACTTCTTCTCGACGATCCAGATATTGCGGAAGGCCACCGGGTTGCCGTGGTCCTGCAGTTTCAGCGGGCCGACGCCGGGGGCTTCTTGCGGGGCGCCGCCGGGAGTTTTGTCCGCCAGTTCCATGTCGTCGTAAATTTTCACGCCGTTGTGCAGCAACGTCAGGCGGGCGTTCGACGTCTTCTTGCCTGCCGCATCGAATTTGGCGGCGGTGAAGTCGATGTCATACGTCTGCCAGGCGAGCGGCGGGTAGCACATGTTGACCGCCGGGGCCTTCATGCTGTACAAGCCGCCGCACTCGTTGTTCTCGCCTTCCAAGGCGAACGAATCGAGCACCTGGATCTCATAGCGATCCTGCACGTACACGCCGCTGTTGCCGCGAGCCTGGCCGGTGGCAGTCGGCATGAACGGCGTGCGGAACTCGATGTGCATCGTGTGATCTTTCATCTCTTCCTTCGACGCGCAACCGGACGCGAGCAGATTTTCTTCGACGAGCTTGCCGTCGACGAAATGATCCGTGGACGAACCGTCAAAGAGGACGATGGCGCCGTCCGGAGCTTCTTCCCCCAGCGTCTCGCTCTTGCGTTCGACTTTCTTCAACACGCTGGCCTTGCCGCCGCCGTGTGAGACATGCAGGGCGCCGTCCTTAACGACGCCTTGGCCGCCGTCGTCGCCGCTGAACACCGCCTGGCCGTTCTCCATTTTTCCTTCGGCGACGTGCTTGTCGTCGCCGCGCTTCCAACCCGCGCCAGGCAGCCCGCCTGGATAGGCCACGGCGCGGAATTTTCCATCGCCCAGGGCGAGGACTTGCACGCCGAACGGCATCGGCCCGTCGCCGGTGTTCACCTCGCCGACGTACTCGCCTTGGATGGCGAAGTCCGCTCCGGCTTCGTCGGCGCTGGTGAAGGTCGGCAGCCCTGGCTCCGCACTCCGCGCCACGGTCGCCGCGAACAGCACGCACAACGCGGCGATCATCCGCCCTGAATTCAGCAACATGCACTCGCTCCTGGAATCAAAAGTGTCTCATTGGTCGAGGCTTCTCGGAAAGGGCGCATTTTCGTTGGCGACAGAGCCCGCCGCAAGCGGCGCGGACGGGAATTTTCGTCCGTGTAGGGGCCGAGAAAGTGGACAATCGCCGTCTTGTCGGCGGGGGCCGTTTCTTAAGCACAGTCCCAATCGGCGCCGAAGAGAATCTCGCAATGGTCCGGCATTTACTGGCACCGATTATAAACGGCTTTGACAATGCAATATCGACACTTGCCCTCTGCTCCCCAACGTGCATCGAAATGTAGCGCGGGAGCTTCTCCCGAATGCCGTGATCCGGCGGTTAATTCGTCTCGCATCATCCAGTTGTATAAGGCATGAGCTCATTCAACAGATCCTGTGCGCTAAGCGGTTTCATTCGACTGGTCGTTGTATCGCTGTGTGTTTTCTGCTTGATTTGGGCAATCTGGTTTTACGGAGTTTATATTGGCTATGCAAATTACAAGACACGGGGTCACCAAGAATTCGCCCGGAATGGCTTGGCCCAGATTGCGCCTGCCGCACAAATGGACCACCTGTTTGACGACTGCCGGCACTACATCACGTACGAAGGTCGCAATACAACGAGTACCTGGAATGCAGTAGCGTTCTTTGGCGGCCGCTACGAATTGACGATGCAAGTACCCGTCGAGATTGAGTCCAGCCGTCGCGGTCGGATGAGTGGATCGCCAACGTTTTATTTGAACGAAGTGGAAGAAGTGTCCATCACTCGCTCGGGGCAGGTCGGCGCATCGTTCTCCAATAATCTTGTCTTCGGCCCAGCGGAATGGAAAACCGTCTTCGAAGCGGACGGGGATTTTGGCGCGGTCGGGTTTCGCATGACGACAGGACCGCCGATCAAGGGTTTCAAGGAATATGCTAGAGCATCGCGTTGACGCGCGCGCTATCGCGATGGTGTAGCAATCAACCACAGCGTCGGACGAAGTCCTGATACTCCTCCAACGTATCAATCCCCGGCGTGGCCTGATCGATCACACCGACCGCGATCGAGTGCCCGGCTTCCAGGACGCGGAGTTGTTCCAGCTTTTCAATTTGCTCCAGGCGGCCCGGTGGCAGCGCGGCGAGTTGCAGGAGGAAGTCCCGGCGGTAGGCGTAGATGCCCAGGTGCAGGTGGTAGGTGGCCGGCGTGGAGGTGAGATACTCGTCGCGCCACTCGCGCGCATGCGGAATCGGACTGCGGCTGAAATAGAGCGCGCGGCCGGACGCATCGAAAACCACCTTCACGCAACTCGGGCTTTCGATCTGAGCCCGCGTACGCATCGGCGTGGCCAGCGTCGACATCACTTTGTCGGGCTGTTCTTCGAGCATGCTGATCACACGGTCGATAGCTTCGCCGGAGATTTCCGGTTCGTCCCCTTGCACGTTGACGAGAATGTCAGCCTCCGGCAGTTCCCGAGCGACAGCGGCGACGCGATCGGTGCCCGAGGCGAGCGCGACGCTCGTCATGCGCACGTCGCCGCCAAACGCGCGGACGGCAGTTTCGATTTCCTCGTGGTCGGTGGCAATGATCACGCCTTCGGGGCGCGTCGCCAGGCAGGCGGCCTCGTAAGTGTGTTGCACGAGCGGCTTGCCGGTTTCGGAAAGCAGCATCTTCCGTGGCAGACGCGTTGAACCGAGCCGCGCCGGAATGACCACGAAGCTTGTCGCGTGAACTCGGGGTACAAACGCCGTAAGTGCCATCGCCGCAAGCCTCCCTGATGCCCTACGAATAGCCCATTTCGACGGTGGTGATACCACAAGCCGCCGGGGGGCGAGAAGAGCAGTCCGCGGCGTCGCGGCGGCTGGGGTGTCCGGCCGTGGGAGATGGGGGGATCGTAGTGACGCATCCACCGGGGAAACCGGCTTTCGAGCCAGCGGGAGTCACCCATACGGGGACTTTCCCAAAGCTGCGGGATATATTGATGAGACAAAGCTATCCGTTGGCGGGGACGGCAGTTACAGCGGTTGGGCAGGCTGGTTTTCCTCGGAGTGCCAATTTCATGTGCGGCATCGTCGGTTACATCGGGTTTCGCGAAGCGCAGGACATTCTGCTGCAGGGGCTTCGCCGGCTGGAATACCGGGGCTACGACAGCGCCGGTGTGGCGGGCGTCACCGCGCGGGGGAAGTTCTGCATCGGCAAGGCCGCCGGGCGGATCGATAACCTCGCCGCGCGGCTCGTCGAGGATCCGGTCCGCGGCTCGATCGGCATCGGGCATACCCGTTGGGCGACCCACGGCGCGGCGACCGACGAGAACGCGCATCCACACTTGGGCGGCGACAACTCAGTCGCCATCGTCCACAACGGGGTGATCGAGAACTACCGTTCGCTCAAAGACCGCCTGGTGCAGCAAGGCTACATCTTCAACTCCGCGACCGACACCGAGGTGATCGCTCATTTGCTCGATAGCTGCCTGGAGCAGGTCCGCAATGCCGAGGCCGATGCCTTCGACGCCGACACCAGCGGCAATCCTTATTCGACGCCATTGCGGGCAATCCGCCGGGCGCTCGCACAATTGCAGGGCACGTACGGGCTCGCGATTCTGTTCCGCGATTATCAGGATGTGATTTTCGCCGCGCGGCTGGGCAGCCCTTTGGTAGTGGGCGTCGGCGACGGCGAACACTTCATCGCCAGCGACGCTTCGCCCTTGGTCGGCGAGACCGAGCGGATCGTGTATCTCAAGGATCACGAGATTGCCGTCGTCACCGCTGACTCCTTGCAAGTCAGCCATCGCGATCAAGGCGAAGTGCAGCACAACATCGAAGTGCTAGAGACGCAAGTCACGGATGTGGACTTGGGCGGCTTCGCCCATTACATGCTCAAAGAGATTTTCGAGCAGCCGGAATCGCTGCGAAACGCGATGCGCGGCCGCTTGAGCCTGGACGAAGCGACGGCCCACTTCGGCGGCCTCAATCTGCCGGCCAGCGAGCTCCGGAATGTCGAGCGCATCGTCCTCACTGGCTGCGGCACCAGTTGGCACGCGGCGCTGGTGGGCGAGTACCTGATCGAAGAATTCGCCCGCATTCCCGTGGAAGTGGAATACGCCAGCGAACTGCGCTACCGCAACCCGCCGCTCGATCGCCACACGTTGCTGTTTGCTATCACCCAAAGCGGCGAGACGGCCGATACGCTCGCAGCGCTCCGTGAAGTGAAGCGCAAGGGACATCCCACGCTGGCGATCTGCAATGTGGTCGGCAGCACCATCGCTCAGGCCGCGGACGGCGGCATTTATCTGCACGCCGGGCCGGAGATTGGCGTGGCGTCGACCAAAGCCTTTACGTCGCAATGTGCCGTGCTGACGATGTTGGCCCTGCACTTCGGCCGGCTGCGCCATATGAGCTTCGGCGCCGGTTTGCGGGTGATCGATCAGTTGCAAAAGCTGCCGGATTTCGTCGCCCAGGCGCTGGAAGAGAACGATCGCATCCGCCAGATCGCGGAGAAGTACTACCAAGCGGAAAACTTCCTCTATCTGGGCCGCCAGTTCAATTTCCCCGCCGCGCTGGAAGGCGCGCTCAAGCTCAAGGAAATCAGCTACATCCACGCCGAGGGTTATCCGGCCGCCGAGATGAAGCACGGACCGATCGCGCTCGTAGACGAAAACACGCCGAGCGTATTCTTGATTCCGCAGGGCCTGGTGTACGACAAGGTGATTTCGAACATGGAAGAGATCAAAGCCCGGGGCGGTCCGGTGATTGCGATTGTTTCGGAGAACGACGAGCACGCGGCGCATCTGGCGGACGACGTGATTCGCGTCCCCAACGTGGAAGACTTCCTCCAACCGATCGTCACTTCGATCCCGCTTCAATTGCTCGCGTACCACATTGCCGTCCTGCGCGGTTGCGACGTGGATAAGCCGAGAAACCTCGCGAAAAGCGTGACCGTGGAGTAGCGAGCTTTCACCGGCAAATCGTCGTTGCTCGTCAAGCCCAGGGAAGGCCCTCGAAGTCGTTTCCATCGGCAAAAGTTATCGGTGGCCTTCCCTGGGCTTAGCTGGAGTAAGCGCGTTGCCGTAAAACGCGCCGCTTGTGACGTATTTCACAAGCCCCCCCGAGAATTGTGCATTCCGCTAGCGCAATTCCTTGGCCCGCGCGCTAGAATGCGGGCACGCCAACCGCCACTTCGACGGTCTCATTCTGGCAGCCGTTCGTTGGAGGACTGTTCATGTCGCCCACACATCGTCGTGAATTCTTGACAGACGTCGGCCGCGGGATGCTGGCCGTCGGGCTGGGTTCCACCCTGGCCGCGGATCTCGGCTTTTCGACCGCCTACGCCGGCGAAGCCACCGAGCCGATGAGCTTCGGCGCCTATGACCCCCTCATTGATTTGCTGCAATCCACGCCCGCAGATCAACTGCAGCCTGTGCTGGTGCAAAAGCTGCAGCGCGGCGAGACCGACCTGCGCACGTTGATCGCCGCCGCCGCGCTGGCGAACGCCGAGACGTTCGGCGGACAGGATTACGTTGGTTTCCACACGGCCATGGCGATGTTGCCGGCGTTCGAGATGACGCGGTTGCTGCCCTCGGAACGTCAACCGCTGCCGGTGCTGAAGGTGCTGTATCGCAACTCGCAGCAAATCCAGCAATTGGGCGGCGCTTCGATCAAAACCTTGATGGCCATCCACGCGGCCGAACATCAGCACCACGCAAACCTGGGCGAAGAGATCCGCGACGCTTCGCGTCGGGCCGATATGGACGCTGGCGAGACGTTGTTCAGCGAACTGACCGACGCCTCGTTGGATGAAACCTTTAACGCACTGCAGCCTGCCGTGCAGGACGACGTCAACGTGCATCGCTTCGTGTTCGCGCATCGTACGCGCGGTCTGGCCAATTTGCTGGGCAAGGAATATGCCCACACCTTGCTGCGGCAGTGCGTGCGCTTTTGCGTGGACAATGAACAACAGCACAAGCAGCACAATCATCCAGATCCGGAAATCCGCTCGTTGATGCCGAAGTTGCTGGATCAGTATCACCTCGACGGCCAACCGCTCGGCAAGCGCGATCCTGGCGACACCGCGGTCGAGTTGCTGGCGAACACCATTTACAACGGCCCGCCGGATCGCTCGGCCGATGCCGTCGCTGCCGCGCTGGCGGAGCGGATTGATCCCGAAGTGGTTGGCGAGGCGATTTCGCTGGCCTCGAATGCGCTGGTCCTCCGCCAAGGCGCCGACAAGTGGCGGACGCACGGCGATGCGGCCGGTGTGCATTCGTCCGACGCGACCAACGCCTGGCGCAACATGGCCCGCGTCACCGATGCGCGGCATGCCGCCTCCGGCTTGATCTTGGCCGCGTACCACACCGCGCAAATGGCCAACTTCCCCACGCCGGCCTATCCGACCGAAGAACAACGGGCGTCGATCAAATCGCGCGATGCGGCGCAACTGATCGCCGAGGCCGAGGACGCGGTCCGCAACAACGATCAAGGCCGCGCCGCCGCCGCGATCCAAGTCTACGGCGAGGCCGGGCACGCGCCAGAAGCGGTGTTCCAGTCGATGCTGCAATTCGCAGTCAGCGAAGACGGCCGCCTTCACGGCGAAAAATATTTCCACACTGTTCGGGAAGAATTCGCCACGACCCGACCGGCCTTCCGCTGGCGGCAACTCGTCGCCCTGGCCCGGGTCAACGCCAGCGCCTATGGCTACAACCGCGACGACCAACACGGCTTCAAAGCTGCTGGCTACGAAGAAGCCTGCAAGTTGCTGGGCGTTGCCGGCTAGTTTGCCCCGGGACGTCGGACGCCGGATTCGTCACGCGGCGAGTCCGGCTCCCTTGATGGACGCACTTTGACCAGGCAGGAGTTTCTTGGCATTCCCTGCAGATTAGTCGTTCATTTAGTTTGCATTAGCCATGACTGATGGCTATAAGTATTGCGTCGCGAGGGGGGCTTCTCGACTTCACGTGCGGCCGTCGCATCGATCGGCGGGCCGCAGTTTGAAGTTTGGACCGAACGACGATTCCGTCGGAACAGATCCCGGCAAACGTCTACTACTGGCCTTCGGTGAACAGGAGACACTCCATGAGGTTCGCGGTGCGCACATTGTCAATGATCGGCCTGTTATTGGCCGCCTCGACGTCCCAGGCGGACTTGGTCGCCTATTACAACTTTGATGGAGTCGAAGTCGAAGACTCCTCGGGATTCAACAACAATCCCTCGTCCGTGTTGTTCGGCAATTTCCAGGAAGACGTTCCGACGCAGATCGGTTCCGGCACTTCCTTCAACATGGAGAATCCGGGGGGCGGTGGCGGCGGCTTCTTTGTGCCTGATTCACCCTCACTGGACATGGCGGAAGGTCTCACCATCGCCGGGTGGGTGAACATGTCGGATGCCGCCAATTACTACTTCATCGCGGTGAAGGGACCGAGCGGCGAGGCTACCAACAACTACCCCGGGAATTTTGAGCTCCGCATTAGCCCCAGCGGGTTCCTGGAATACTTACACCAAACCGATCCCACTACGGGACTGTCCTTCTACAGCAGCACGGTTTCCATCGTGCCGCAGGAATGGCATCACGTTGCCGTCGTGGCTACCGTAGGCGCTTCGGTCGAATTCTTCGTCGATGGAGTTGCCGCGGGTTCCGCTGGCATGGCCGGACCCTTGCTCGTCAACGACAACCAGTTAATCATCGGCAGTCGCGCCGACGGCCACTCCACGTTTCTCGGCTGGATGGACGATCTGGCGATCTGGAACGAACCGTTGCGAAACGTTCAGATCGCATTGTTGGCCGACGGAGGTGGCCCGACGGATTTGCCCGAGTTCGATCCCGCCGACATCAATTCCGATGAAGAGGTCGATTTGCTCGATTACGGGATCCTGCGCGACAATTTTGGCACTGGCAACACCTTGGCACAGGGGGACATCGACAGGAATGGCGTCGTCAACGGCTTCGATTTCCGACTCTTGAAGAACCGCCTCGGCCAGAACGGCATCACCGTGCCGGAACCGTCGAGCGTGCTGTTGCTTTCGCTGAGCGCCGCGGCGCTGTTGCTGGCGCGACGTACGCGGAAGGGCGCAATCGCGGCCGCCATGCTGGGCCTGTTTGGAAGTTTGAGTTCCCCGGCGAACGCCCAACTCCTGCTCAAGGTCGATCCCTACTCCGGCGACACGACGTTGACCAATCGAACCGGCGCTACGTTCGAGCTGGACAACTACAGCATCGTCTCCGGCAGTGGCAGCCTCGACACCGTGGGCTGGGACAGTTTCACCGACGCGCCTGTGGCCGGTTGGGAGAAGGCGAACCCCCGCTCCAAGCAATTGAGCGAGATCAAAAATCCGGGCTCGACGACGTTAGCCGTGAATCAAACGATCAGTCTGGGAAAGCCGTTTTTGGCGAATGGCTACCGTGACTTGTCGCTGGAAGTCGTTCCGCAAGTGGGAAGCGAATTGGCCCCTTTCGTTATTCAATACGATGAAACGCCGACTTCTGGCAGTGAAATCCGCTTGCCCAATGTCAGCATTGCGGAAGTTTCCAGCGAGCTGGATACGGCCGCATTCAACCGGAACGCATTTCTAATGTTGACCGGCGCCGGCATGGACTATGCCACGGGAACGCACACAATTGTCCCCGACAATTTCATGTGGCTTTCCCACGGCAACGGCTTCGACGGCGGCGTCGACACGGCCCCGTTCGTGGTCTTCGACATGGGCGCCGTCACGGACGTGACCGACGTGAAGATTTGGAACTACAATGAGACGCTGGATGGTCGGCCGGAACTCTTGGGTCGCGGCGTCAACCTGTTTGATATCTCGGTCGCCGCGGATCTTGCTGGACCCTTCACGCCGGCCGGCAGCTTCAATCTGGACGTGGCCCCGGGCGTCGGTGACGCTGACTTCTCGGAGACGATCGCTCTCGACCGCGACGGCATTCGCTTTGTGCGGTTTGACGTTCGCTCCAACCACAATGGGGTGACGTACCCAGCCAATGGTACGGAACCTGATGCCGCGTTCGCGGGGTTGAGCGAAGTTCAGTTCTTTGGAATCGCTGCGGCCTCTGGGCCCTTGGGCGATACGGACGGCGACGCCGACGTCGATATCACCGACCTGAACAACGTTCGCAACAACTTCTCCGGCAACGGGCTCGGCGATACCGACAACGACAACGATGTCGACATCACCGACTTGAACAACGTCCGCAACAACTTCGGGGCCGGCCAGCCTGGTGCGGCCGCGGTTCCGGAACCGGGTAGCTTGATTTTGGCTCTTTGCCTGGGCGTCGGCGCTCTCGCCACGCGGCGTCGTCTCGCTTAATCTGAAGGGGGACGATGGGCCGGCGCGTTGCGTCCGGCCCATCGCCTTCCAGCTTTCGGATTCGATTTCTTGTTAAGCTGAGGACGGGTGGGCGTCTGCGCTCATCCCGGGGGAACCTTCGCTTAGCGATTCTTGCGCGCCGGCGAGCGCGCTCCGCGGGGACTTGCGACTTTTTACTGGGAGTGAACTCCATGCGCCGGCGTCGGATCAATTTGGAATCTCTCGAACAACGTCTGGCGCTCGACAGCACCGTCGTGTTCAACGAGTTGATGTATCATCCCACCGACGCCGATGAACAGTTGGAATGGGTCGAACTGCACAACCAGATGGCCGTCGACATGGACCTGTCGAACTGGCGTCTCGATGGCGGCATTCAGTTCACCTTCGCGGAAAGCACTTTCCTGAGCGGCGGCGATTACCTCGTTATTGCCCGCAATCCCGCGGCGCTCGCGGCCTCAGGACAGTTTGCCGGAGCGCTGGGGCCGTTCACGGGGAAATTGTCCAACAACGGCGACACGCTCGAGCTGATCGATCGCAACGATCGCCTGATGAATGAGATTGCGTATTCGGACGGAGGGCTTTGGCCCATCGCTCCGGACGGGAGCGGGACCAGCCTCGCGAAAATCAATCGGGATCTCGCCAGCGAGCCGGCGGCGAATTGGGCCAGCAGCGTTCGCGTGGGCGGCACGCCGGGCCAGGAGAATTTCGGCGTGCCGGGCGTGCCGACATCGCCCGACGTCGCGGGACTTCGGCTGTCGGAGGTTGCGCCGGTCGGCAATCAATTCTGGCTGGAGTTGGTGAACACCAACGACGCGGGCGTGCCGCTCAACGGCTATCGCATTATGTCCGGTTCCGGCGACAGCTATACGCTGCCAGTGCAATCGTTGGCCGCGGGAAACTACCTGACGTTGAACGTCGCCCAATTGGGCTTCCAGCCAGGTCTGGGCGAGGAACTGTTGCTGGCGGCGAACAACGGCGCGGAGATGGTGGACGCCGCGCGCGTGACCGAGTTTGGCCAGGCCCGGCTCGACGCGATGACCAGCGAGTTCCTGCGCCCGTCGGCATTGACGCCGGGCGGCGAGAACGTGTTTTCGTTGCACGACGACATTGTGATCAACGAGATCATGTATCACGACGCGCCGACGTTGGGCTCGCCGGCTACGGCTGGCGAATTCGGCCCGGCCACGACGTTGTTGCCGCTCACGGCGACGTGGCGCTACGACGACTCCGGTGCGGACCGTGGCGAGGCCTGGCGCGAGCCAGGCTACAACGACACGCAGTGGAAATCCGGCGGCGGCATGTTCTACTACGAAACGGCGCAGTTGAACGGTCTGCCAAAGACGACGCTGCTGACGCACGGGTTCATGACGTACTATTTCCGCACGACGTTTCAGCTCGATTCCGCGGAACAGTCCGTGCAGTTGCGGCACGTAATCGACGACGGCGCCGTGTTCTATATCAACGGGCATCGCTTCCTGGATTTCAATCAGGACACGCCGGACGCCGAACTGAACCATCTCACAGAAGCCACGGGTTCCGTCGGCGACGCGGTGATGAGCGATTTGTTCGTCATTCCGCCGGAATTCTTGGTGTCCGGCGAAAACGTGCTGGCCGTGGAAGCGCACCAACGCACCGTGGGCTCGACCGACGTCGTGTTCGGCGCCACGTTGCTCACCGCGGAACTGATCACGCCGCCGCAGCCAGCCGAGCCATTCGTCGAAAGTGCCGAAGAATGGGTGGAGTTGTTCAATCGCGGCGACGTCCCGGTGGATCTCTCCGCCTGGTCGTTCGACGACGCCATGGAGTACGTCTTTCCGGCGGGAACCGTCATGGCGCCAGGCGCGTATCTGGTCGTCGCGAGCGATCCCGTCGCACTCGCGGCGAAGTATCCATCGGCCCCGATTATCGGCGGCTTCGCCGGTTCACTGTCCAATACGGACGAGCGCATTCGGCTCCGCGACAGTGTCGGAAACCCGGCCGATGAAGTGCACTATTACGAAGGCGGGCGCTGGCCCGAGTTTGCCGACGGCGGCGGCGTGACGTTGGAATTGCGCGACCCTTGGGCGGACAACGCGTCGCCAGAAGCCTGGGCCGCGAGCGATTCCACCAGCCAGACAGAATGGCGGACGTACACCTATCGAGGCCTTGCTCAGGCCAGCAAAGTCGGTCCCGACGGGCAGTGGCAAGAATTCGTGATGGGCCTGCTCGACAACGGCGAAGTGTTGCTCGACGACATTCGCGTCGTCGAAGACCCACTGGGCACGAATCGGCAAGTAATTCAGAACAGCACATTCTCCGCTGGCAACACGGACAAATGGCGGATCATCGGCAACCACTACGGCGACGTCGTTGCGGATCCGGACGAGCCCAGCAACGAAGTGTTGCGGCTCCGCGCGACTGGCGAGACAGAACATATGTCAAACCACGCGGAAACGACGCTGAAGTTCGGGAACGAATTTGTCAACATCGTCAACAACCGCGAGTACGAAATCTCCTTTCGCGCCCGCTGGGTGGCTGGCTCCAGCCAATTGCATACCCGGCTGTATTTCAACCGACTCGTGCAGACGACCGAGATCGATCAGCCCGAACTGCGCGGTACGCCAGGTGCGGATAACACTCGTTTGGAAGAGAACGTCGGGCCCACCTATACGGAGTTCAAACATTCGCCCGTGGTGCCGGCGGCGTTCGCTCCGGTGACCGTGAGTGCGCGGGCCTCCGATGCAGCAGGCGTGGCGTCGCTGACGCTCTGGTATTCAGCCGCTGGCGGCGCCTGGAACAGCGTGCCCATGACCTTGGGAGCCGACGGACTCCATCGCGGCGTCATCCCCGGTCAGGCGGCCAGCACGATCGTGCAGTTCTACGTGGAAGGCGTCGACGCCTCGCCGGAAGCCGCCGTTTCTTCATTTCCGGCGCGAGGGCGAGAATCGCGCGCGCTCTACAAAGTCAACGACAACCAGGCGGCCACCAACGGTCTGCACAACCTGCGGTTGCTGCTGACGCAACCGGACGCTTCGCTGCTGCATCGGACCACGAATCTGATGAGCAACGATTGGATTCCGGGGACGGTGATCTACGACGAATCACAGGTGTTCTATGACGTCGGCATCCGGCTCAAGGGGAGCGAACACAGCCGCACGACGGCCGAGCGGCTCGGCTTCTCCGTGCAATTCAATGCCGAGCAGTTGTTCCGCGGCGTGCATAACACGGTGGCAATCGATCGCTCGGAAAGCACCGGCTTCGGCCAGCGCGAAATGCTGATTCACGCGGCCATGAACCACGCCGAAGATTTGCCGACCAAGTACCACGATCTCATCAAGGTCATCTCACCGCAATCGACGCACACGGGCGGCGCCGAATTGCAGTTGGCGCGCTATGGCAGCGACTATCTTGATTCTCAATACGAGAACGGGGACGAGGGCAACATCTACGAGTACGAGTTGGTCTACCAGCTCAACTCGACGGATGACGGCACTAAAGAAGGGCTGAAAGTGCCGTTCCCCGATTCGGTGGTCGGCACGCCGATTCGCGATATGGGCAACAACCCAGAAGACTATCGCTGGACTTACCTGCTCAAGAACAATCGCGCCGCAGACGACTACAGTCGCCTGATGACGTTCGTGAAAGGCTTTGCAGCGAGCGGCGGGCGCGATCCCGTCGATCCCAACGAGGTGATCGACGTCGATCAGTGGCTGCGCGGCTATGCCATCTCAATGCTTTCCGGCGCCGGCGACAGCTACGGCGGCGATGGTTCGCAGCACAATGTGATGTTCTACGAGCGGCCGAGCGATCACCGGTTCTTGTTCATGCCGCACGATCTGGACGCTTTTTACGACCTCAATCGTCCGCTCGTCCCCAGTTCGGAATTGCAGAAGCTCATGAACAGTCCAGCACGAGCTCGGGCGTATTACGGGCATGTGCAGGACATTATTAGCACCACCTACAACGCCACTTACATGGCCTATTGGGCGACAAACTACGGGCAATTGCTGCCGGCGCAACCGTTTGCCAGCCATCTGGCGTTCATCATCGCGCGCTCCAACAGCATCCTCGCACAAGTCAAATCCCGTGTGGCGGAGACTCCGTTCACGATCACCACCGCGGACGGCTTGGTCGTTGACGAAGCGACCGCGACGATTGGCGGCAACGGCTGGGTCAATGTCCGCGAAATCCGCCTGGCGGGAAGCGACCAGCCCCTCGCGTTGACGTGGACCGACCTCGACAGTTGGACGGCGAAAGTGCCGGCGCCCTTCGGCGAACACACGCTACAACTGGAAGCCTACGATTTCCGCGGCAACTTGATCGCTACAGATTCGGTCATCGTGGAAAGCACCGTCTCCGATCGGCCGCTGGAAGATTATCTCCGGATCTCGGAGATCCACTACCATCCGGCCGAAGGTCCGCCAGGCGGCATCTACGAAGACGCAAACTACGAATTCATCGAACTGGTCAACACTGGTCCGATTGCGTTGACGCTCGCGAATGCGCGCTTCAATGCGGGCATCTCGTTCGACTTTGCCGCTTCGTCCATCGCGGAGCTCGCGCCCGGCGCGCGGCTCGTGTTGGTGCAAAACGCCGACGCCTTCGCCAGCCGCTACGGTGACGCAGCGCCTGTCGCCGGCGTTTACGGCGGACGCCTCGACAACAACGGCGAACGCCTGCGCCTGGAGGATAAATCGGGCGCGAAGATCCTCGACTTCAGCTACGATGAAGACTGGATTCCCGAGACTGACGGCTCCGGATATTCACTCGTCATTCTGGACGCCGAGGGCCCGACGGACGCCTGGGAAAGCGGCGCCTCCTGGCGCGCAAGCCGAGATCTTCACGGCTCGCCCGGCTTGGAAGAACCGACATTGCTGGGGGACACGGACGGCGACGGCGAAGTCGGCATCACCGACCTTAACAACGTCCGCAACAACTTCGGCGGCGTCGGTCTAGGCGATACCGACGGCGATGGCGATATCGACGTCACCGATCTCAATAACGTCCGCAACCACTTCGGCGCGAGCGCATCGTCCCCCGCCGCCCGTGTCACACAGCAGGTGCCTTTGGCGCCGCGCTCGCGCATCCGCGATGTGGAAGCGGATCAAGCCTATTTGTTCGCGCCGCTTGCCAGCCAAGAGAAGGAAAGCTCGCGCGAAAACTCCTGGGATCGCGCGCTGCTGGAACTTCTGCACATCGAGGCGGGGCTGCCCTCTAAGCTGCGCGACGGGCATCAGAAACTTGTGCGATCCTTTGAGCCTTCATGGCTTGCCGGTCGAAACTTTTGAAGCCGCGATGCGGCGTTTCCATGCCGGCAAATCGACGTCCAGCAAGGAGGCGGCGTAGTAACCCAGCCAGGAGTAACCGGTGCGGCGCTCGTAGGAGATGTCGGCGAGGGCTCGGCGAGGAACTCCGTCTCGGCTGCAAAAAATCGGTTGATTCGTTTGAATGTCATAGAAGCGCGCCCACATCGGCGGCGCACCGGCGTCGCTGACGACGATCTTGTCGTACCCTTTCGCCGTGGCCGCGTCCTTCACTTCGACAACTCGGATGCCAGTCAGTTTGGATTCCTCGAACCAGCGCGTGGCGCCCTCGATGGCCGCGACGACGTCCGGACCGGGCGCCTCGATCTGTATGAGGAAGCGTACGATGCCGACGGACTCCGCGCCGCTGAGCGACGCGAGTTCATACGCGCGCGCCCGCTCCGGCGCGAAGGTCTCGTGATGGTGTTGCGCGCACCAAACCGTCAATCGACCGTCGACGCGAACCTGGCATTTCAGGATACATTCGACGCCGCGCAGTTCGGCCTGCCTGCATGGCTCGCGAAGTTCGCTCGCAATCAGCGAAAACGGATCGTTTCCCGCGGCAACGTCGTGCATCAGCTTCAACACGCCGATCATGGCGTTGTCGTTGAACGTGATGTACCGGGCGTAACCTTCCGCAGCGGGGAAACGTTGAGGCCAGCCGCCGTTCGTGTACTGAGCGCGCAACAGATACTCAATACCCTTCAATGCGGCGACTCGGAAGCGGTCGTCGTGAGCGGCTTGATATGCGGCGGCGAGCAGTCGCACTTCTGTGTACGTCGCGCTATTGTCGATCGTGGCGTCGTTCTTGTCGCGGTCGCCCTCTGCGGCTCGCAGTTGCAGCTCCGTCAGCGGTTCAGCACGGTCGTAATTCTTCGGCCATCCGCCGGTCGCGCGTTGATATGACAGAATGGTTTCGGCGACGCGCAGTTGTTCCGCAACCTCGTCCGCCGTGGCTCCGCCCTCAGCCGCATCGCGAACGTCCTGGGGCATCGCAAATTGTGCCATCCGCGTGTTTGCCGCCGAATGAAGCGAGGGGAATCTCGTGCCGATCAGTATTGGCCGAGCGGCTGACCGTCGTTGCGGGAACCCAGATAGCCAAATGTGCGGAGGTCGACGGCCTGGGCGATGAAATGCACCGAACCGTCCACAAACACGAACTGCGCACCGCCCTGGTGGTAGCTGCGGAAGTTGCAGCCTGCCTGCCAGTCCCGGCCGACCTTCTGGGCATTGATTCCGTAGACGGTGGAGGATACCGCCCAGGTGCTCATCCACTGCATGTAATCGCCGCAGCCATCCCCGTCGATGTTGACGCCGTGCGTTTCGCCGACGTGCAATGTGTTCGACGCGCCGTCTTTAACTTTCTTGAGCGAGATGTCGTTGGGAAACATATCGAGCATGCCCGGTCCGTTGGGATTGTGACCGTGATAGAAGCCGCGACTGTATTTGGGAGTATCGCCCCAGGTGCAGAGGCAGTATTTCTGCGGATTGCGGCCGTCCGTGCAAAGCCCGCAGCCCTTGGCGATGCCCCAATCCTCCGGTCCCGTGGAGACCGGCCCGGCATTGCCCATGTAAGTGGAAATGGCGGCGTTCTTCTCCGGAGCGAAGCTCCAATTAGCGAAGCCGCCGCGAATCCAGGGACTCGGCTCGTCCGGGCAGACATAGGCGGGAATCAACACCAGCTGCGCCTGGGATTTGAGCCAGGCACTGGTCTGGTCGCCGGCGCTGAACGAGCGGATATCGAGCGGCTTCAACTGCTGGTTGATCGCCGTCTGTTCAATGAAGGGGAGGATCAGCGTTCGCCAACTGCCGGCATAGCGGACGCTGGTGCCGTTCGGGTTGGACTCCCAATCATGGTCCGCCGAACCGTAGGGGAATCGCTTCTGAGCGGCATGATAGCTATGGAGAGCCAGGCCGATCTGCTTCAGATTGTTGGTGCATTGCGCGCGCCGCGCCGCGGCCCGGGCAACCTGAAGCGCGGGGAGCAACAGCGCGATCAGGATACCGATGATGGCGATCACCACCAGCAGTTCGACCAAGGTGAATCCGGACGTCCGACGGCTCGGGGTACTGCGCCACATAGCGACATTCCTGGGTTGGAGTTGTACCGCCTTGCTTGATCCGTCTATTCAATGGACCATTCACGAAATCCTGGATGTTGGTCGTCGACCTTATCCGTGAAAGGTGTTTCTTCCGGCGTCGTGTATTTTTCCGGGATGACAAAGCCGCGCTCGATGGTCGGGGGGGGAGCGTCGGCGGGCACGTCCCCTCGGCCCGGTTCACCGGGGTGCGGGGCGTATGCGAGGATCACTACCCGGTATTCGCCCGGCAAGGCGCCGTCATTGGCTTCCAGCGTGGTCAAAGTAAACGTGCCATCGCTTTGCAGTTCCCCGCGAGCCTGCCGGCCGCTGTCATTAACCGGAGAATAAAGGACCGTTCCGGCGGTCAACACTTTGCGTTGGTAAAAAATCTTACCGCGAATCGGCACCGTGCCTGGCAGTCCGCTGCCGCCGCAGCCGGTCAAGGAGGCGAAAAACAAGGCGACAAGCAACCCGTGGCGAAAAGCACGCGGCGAATCCATTGACTTCGTTCTCCTCGTGGGAGCAGGCGCGACCGCGACTCGAGTTTCCGACCGCCGCCTGCCAAGATCAACGGCAAGAAGCGCATTGCGGCTGCGATATCGCGCAGCGTACCTCCGCTAGCATAGGCGATGCCACGATTCTATCAATGGACTGTTTGGCGATCGTCAGCACTTCGTTCCATGGAGGTGATGGAACCGAAGTGGGTGCCAGCCCGCGGAAATCGGCAAACTGGACCAACGCGGGCGTCGTGGTTAGACTCGACTTCATCGAAGCCGCATACCGCCATTCGCAAGTCCGGGCGAGTCTTTCCCTTGGCAGACAAACGTAAAGGAGCGAAACGGCGCAAAGTCCGGCCGGCCGCCCCCGTTCTCGACGATTTGCCGGAACTGCAGGCCGCCCGCGCACAGTGGGTGAAACAAGACTTGCTTGGCGCCTTGGCCCGTTTTGATCGCGCCGTGCGGGACAATCCCCGGCATGTCCGCGCATTGGTCGACGCCAGCCGAGCCTTCGGCGCGATGTACAACTACGCTCGGGCCGAGGAGTTGGTGGACCGATTGCTGGATCTGGGACGCGGTCAGGGGCCCATCCTGCACTTGGCGGCGCAAAGCTACCGCCTGATGCGCCGAACCGACCAGGCGATCGCCGTCTTCCACCAGGCGCTTGCGGCGCGGAACCCGACCTCGGAATCGCACCTGGAGCTGGGGCTATTGTACGAACGGCGCAACCGTCTCGACGAGGCGCTCACCCATGCCGAGGCGCGATTGCGCGCACAGCCGCACGACGCGGAAGGGAAGTTCTTGAAAGCCCGCGTGCAGCGCCGCCAAGGGGCGCTTGAAGCGGCCCGTGAGGGATTGCAGGCGATCGCCGACGCCCCCACGACCCATTGGATGACGCGAAGCCGTGCCTGCGCGGAACTTGCACAGTTGCTCGACGAGGAAGGCGCCTACGCCGAAGCCTGGCAAGCAATGCTCGCCGGCAAGCAGCTCACCTCCCCGAATGCGCGCGAAGCTAAAGCGCACCGCGACCGGCTGGTGCCGCCGTTGATGAATTTGGCCCAAGATATTCTGCCGGAGAACTTCAATCGCTGGCGGGCCGGCGCCGTGGACGATACTCCGAAACTCGCTTTACTGACGGGGTTGCCGCGCAGCGGTACGACGTTGCTGGAGCGCATTCTTGACGCTCATCCGGGCATCGTCGCCTGCGACGAATTCGACGCGTTTCCCCGGCTCATGTTTCCGGTATTGCTGGGACGTCATTCGCCAGCGGACCTGTCGCCCGAACTGCTCGACGCGATTCCCGAACCACTGCTGGCCCCACAACGAAGCGCTTTTGCCGATGCGATGTCGGCGGCTGTGGGACAGCCGCGCGGCGACGCCTGGCTGCTGGACAAGAACCCGTCGCTGCTGCCGCTGATCACGCCCTACCTGAGATTTGCTCCGCACGGTCGCGTGATCGTCATGCTGCGCGATCCGCGCGACGTGCTCGTGAGTTGCCTGATGGCTTACCTGCCGTTGAATGATTTCAGCGTCGATTTCCTCGACTTGGATGCCGCGGCTGATCGGCTAATTGCCGATCTGGAAGCGTGGCGCGGGTTGCGCGCGAAGACGGGAAACGCCTGTCGCGAGATCTGGTACGAGGATCTCATCGCCGACGTGCGATCTACCTCGCTGCGGATCTTGGAGCACTTGGGGCTGCCGTGGCATGACGATGTCGATCACTACCGAGACATCGGCGCACAGCGGACCGTTTTTTCCCCATCCTATGACAGGGTCGCTCGGCCGGTGTACCATTCCGCTGTCGGACGTTGGCGCAACTACGAGCAGCAGTTGGCGGGCGTCCTCCCGCGGCTGACGCAGTCGCTTGAACGACTGCGGGGCTCCCTGTGATTGCTTGACGCGGAATGTAGGGCAAATGCGCGATAACTTGGCAAACAGCCTGCTTTTTGTTTGACACGCCTCACGCTGCGATGCTACCCTGACGGGGTATGTCGGGAATTCCCCTGTTGGCCGCATGCAGCGGCTCGTTTTGCGATCCATCTACTGAGATACGGCGCCATGAGAATCAAGCATTTGGGAAATCAGTTGGCGAAGCGACTCCGTCGCTTGCCGAAAACGCCGCACCTCGCGGGTGCGGCGATCCTGGCTGGCGGAATGATGTTCGCTGGCGTCGCGCAGGCGGACACGTTGCTATCCGAGGATTTCAATGGGCTGACGCTGGGCCCGTTCGTCTCGTCGACCGAAAGCGGCGGCGACGGCACCGACTGGACCGACGTGCCGCCGACTGGCTGGGCGCGCGACAATGGCGCGACTCCTGTCGGCGGGCCGGCGGAGTTTTTCGGCTTCACGTTCATGGACGTGACTGCCTGGGTGGCCACCGAAGCAAATCAGGACCGCGCTTCGTTTACGAAGGGTTCCGGCGCCGTGATGGTGGCCGATGCCGACGCCTATGACGACGACGCCGGCAACGGCAACGTGCTGGGCGAAGCAAGCCAGTCGTTCAACGTGTTCATGACCACATCGCCGATCGACTTGACCGGCATCGCGGCCGGCACGGCGGCGCTGAACTTCGATTCCAGTTTCCGCCCCTACGAAGCGCTGACCGGTTTGGTCGACGTTTCCTTTGACGGCGGCGCGAACTTCAGCAACTTGTTGACGCTGAACGCCGCCAACTCGGGCGGCGACAGCTCCCTCACCCGCGCGAATGAATCGTTGAGCTTGCCGATCGACAATCCGACCGGCGGCTCGATGCTGATTCGCTTCGGCATGGCCACGGCCGACAACGACTGGTGGTGGGCGGTCGACAACGTCGAGGTGACGGGGAACCCGGTGCCGGAGCCGAGTTCGATCGCGCTGGCTGGCTTGGCGGCCGCCGGACTGACCGTCGCCGGACTTCGTCGCCGCAAGTAAGGCGACTACCATTGTTGGTTGCCATCCTACATCCCCGCTGGTTCGTGCCGGCGGGGATTTTTTGTTGCGCCGCGAGTCAGTCGCTGTTCGGGATTCGCTAAACTGGGATGGTCGTTGGCTTCTCTATTGCACGCTACTTATGAGCGCCGTTCCCGCGCCTGAGTTTGACGATCTCGCGCCGCTGCAGGAAGCGCGCGCGCTCTGGCAGCGCGGCGAACGGGAAGCCGCTTTCGAGCGATTTGCAGCGGCCGTGACGCAAGCGCCGCGGAATGTTCGTGCGCTCCTGGAAAACGCCCGCGCACTCGGCCAAGTCTATCGCATCGCGGCGGCGGAGGAGCTACTGGCGCGAGTGAGATCGCTGGCCGGCTTCGACGAGCGCATCCTGCCGCCGCTCGTACAAACGTTCAACGAGTTGCACCGGCCGAATCTCGCGATCGAAGTCTTGGAAGCCGCGCGGAACGGCGGCCGCTTGGCGCCACCGCTGCTGGCCGAGTTAGCCGTGCTCTATGAGCGGAGCAACCGCGTGGACGAAGCGCTCGCAGCCATCGAGGAATGCGTCCATTCCGCCCCGTTGCAGCCGGAACCACGACTCATTCTCACGCGACTGCTGCGCCGCCGCAAAGACTACGCTGGGTGTGAGTCGTTACTCCTCGACTTGACTTCGGCGTCCGCGCCGCATCCGTTGGTTCACGTTCAAGCCTGGACGGAGCTTTGTCAACTGCGCGACGACGTCGGCGATTACACCGGCGCCTGGGAAGCTATCGAGCAGGCCAAGCAGTTGCATCGGCAGTTTCCTCAAGCCGAACCCATGTCACGCCGCGCCTTCGCACTTAACGAGACCTTGCGGCAGCTCTACGAGGGACTGGACGAGGCCACGTTCACGACCTGGCGCGACGATGATTTGCCGACCGACGCGCGGTGCAGCGGTGTGGCGCACTTGCTGGGCTTTCCCCGTACCGGCACGACGCTACTGGAACAGTGCGTGGGCGCGCATCCTGGCTTGGTCGATTCACCGGAGCGGGCTGTGTTCACCCGCGACATTTTTCCGGCCATGCATCAGCTCCGGGGCGAGCGACCGCTCACGGCCGAGGTCTTGCGAGACATCCCGCGGCCGCGGCTTGCGCAACAACGGGAAAGTTATCTGCAAGCGTTCGAGGCGATTCAAGGAGAACCACTCGCGGGCCGCGTGCATCTGGATAAGAACCCGAACCATATGTCGCTAATTGCGGGGCTGTTCCGCTTGTTTCCGGAATCTCGCTTTGTCGTCGCGCTGCGCGATCCTCGCGACGTGCTGGTGAGCAATTACCTGCGCCATTTTCCACTGACCGAGTTTGGCGCCGGCCTGCTGACCCCAGGCAGCGTTTGCGCCATGTATGCCAGCGATATGAACATCTGGCTGCGGGTGCGGGAATGGCTCGCGGATCAATCGTTGGAAGTAAAGTACGAGGACACGGTCAAGGACCTGTCCGGGCAGGCGAAGCGTGCCCTGGCGTTCTTAGGCCTGCCGTGGGAGGACAACGTGCTGCATTATCGCGAAGCTGCCCAGCACAAAGTTGTGAACTCCCCCAGCCACGATGCGGTTCGCCAGCCCGTTTACACCCATGCTGCGGGGCGGTGGAGGCACTATGAGCGACCGCTCGGCGCGTACTTCGAGCGCCTGACGCCCTACCTGCGGGCATTCGGGTACGACTGAGCCAATTCACGCCGTCGGACGTCTCGTGTCTCAGTAGGGCAGGATGGCGACTTGCCCGCGGACTCCAGCTAGGATGAAGGGTACATTTTCCGCTGTTTTTTTGCGCGATTCTAGCTTGGCGCTCATCGCGATCGGCGTTAGTTAGTGAATAATGATGGTCCTGCCGCGCGCAGCGCCGTGGCCGGGATGGCCCATATCGTCCTGCGACCGCCAGGTTCAGATTCCCCGTCAGCAAACTCACCTACTTGGGAGAATACATCCATGGTCATCAGGAATTGGCCCGCCCGGCTCGCCGCTCGGCTCGGCCAGGCTCGGACGACGAAAGTCGTGGGCGCCGGTGCCGCCATCTTGGCTGGCGGCATGATGTTCGCTGGCGCCGCCGACGCGGCGACCTTGCTGGTCGAGAGCTTCGAAGACTTGACGCTGATTCCTTTCGTTTCCCGCGCAGGCGGCGACAGAACCGATTTCACGACGGATCTGCCCGTCGGCTGGGTGCGTGACAATTCGACCACGCCGCCCCCCACGCCGGAGACCCCCGAATACTTCGGCTTCCAAGCCATGGACGTCGACTCGTGGGTGGCGGAGGCCGGCCAAGCTCGCGACCAGTTCGCTAGAGGCGGCGTCGGCGCCCATGGCACGGTGCTGGTCGCCGACGGCGATCAATATTCGGATCGCGTCACTGTTGGCGGTGATGCAATGAACGTCTTCCTGACCACGCGACCGATTCCCTTGGCGGGCGTGGGCGCCAACACGGTGACGCTGAAATTCGACTCCAGCTTCCGCCCCTATGCCGAGATGACAGGATTGGTCGAGGTGTCGTTCAACAGCGGCGCCACGTTCACCAACCTCTTGACCCTGAACACGGCGAGTGCCGGGGGCAACAGCTCGCTGTCCCGCGCGAATGAGGCCATTGTGTTGCCGGTCGCCAACCCAACCGGCGGATCGATGTTGGTCCGCTTCGGATACGTGACGGCGGACAACGATTGGTGGTGGGCGTTGGACAACATTAGCGTGATCACGCCCGTCAACGTCGAGGGAGACGTCAACGGCGACAATCTGGTCACGCTCACCGACTTCGACGTCATCCGCCAGAACTTCTACGAAGGCAACACGCTCGAAGAAGGAGACGTCAATCAGGATGGCTTCGTGAATGAACTCGACTTCCGTCTTTGGAAGAACGCCTACGGCGGCGGCGGACCGGCTGCCGTACCCGAACCGTCGTCGTTGGCCTTGTTGGCCGGCGCCGTGCTCGGCGCCGCGGCGCTCGTCAAGCGTCGTCAGTCGTAACTCCTCAAAATCCGATCATTTCAAATTGAGGAGTTACCAACATGATGCGCAGAATTGGATATTGTCTGGCCATGACCGGTGCGCTCGCGGCGCCAGCGGCGGCGCAGGAGCCCACAATCCGTTTCAACGTGCCAGGACCGGCCGATTGGAACGTGGCGCCGAATTGGGTATTTGGCACTCCGGAAGACCCGATGAACGTTGTTCCCGGCGACGGCTTCGCTGAGGATGTCGCGTTGATCGGTAACGGCGGGACGGCCACGCTGAGCAACACGGCGCTGTTTCCGATCGACGGATTGTTGCTCAACAACGGCGGGCTGGAAATCCGGAACGGCGGCTCACTCGTCGTGACCGAAGCGCCCCCGAGCACCTTTCAGGGACTCGGAGCCACGCGCTTGGGCGGCACTGGCCGGCTGACGATTGTCGGCAACGGCAAGCTGACGACTGACAAACTCAATATCAACGGCGGCACACTGTCGCAGCGCTTTACCGGAGCGAACAACACCCCGATCAGTGTCAGCGACGCCGCGTTCATCGGAGGCAATCTGTCGGTCGGATTCGACAGCTTCAATCCCACGATCGGGCAAAGCTGGAAGATCATCGACGCGCCGGCGAATCAATTGTTTGGGCAATTCTCGACGATCGACGCGCCCGACATGCCGCGGGGCGCGGTGATTCGCTCGACGTTCGATCAAGCTTCGGGCGATGTCTCGGTGGAGTACGACAATGCGCTCATCCTGAGCGTCAATCGGCGCACAGGCGCCGCGTCGATCTCGAACGTGATCGGCCCGGCAATTGTGATCGACGGATATACGATCGGCTCCGGTACTGGCCAACTGAACGTCGCCGGTTGGAGCAGCCTCGATGACAAGAATTCCCCCGCAGGATGGTCAGAGGCGAATGTCGACGCGCAACGGCTGAGCGAGTTGTTGCCGGATCCGGACATTGCGCCGCTTTCGATCACGGTGGGCGGCCAGCCGCTCTCGATCGGCACTCCGTATGTCGGGCAAACCGGAGCCTTTGGCGTGCCGGAAACGCGCGACTTGCAGTTCCGCTACTTCACGCCTGATGGTGAATCGAAAGCTGGGATCGTGGAGTACACCGGCCCGCACAACAACATTGTGTTGCTGGTGGACCCGGCCACCGGCGCCGCCGCCATCCAGAATCAGTCAGCTTCCACCGTGGAAATCGACTTCTACACGATCAGCTCGGCGTCCGGTTCGCTGAACCCGGCCGGTTGGGAGAGTCTGGACGAACAGAATGTCGGCACCTGGGCGGAGGCCAATCCGCAGACTGATCGGCTGAGCGAATTGTTTTCGGATACGGACCCGACCGGCGGTTCAGTCTTTAACGCCAACAAGGCCTACGAGATCGGGAATGCGTTTACCGTCGGCGGCGAGCGCGACCTGGAAGTCCGCTTTACGTTCGCCGACGGCACGCCGTATACCGGCATCGTGGAATACGGCGCGTTCGATGTCGGCACGGGTCCGCTCGGCGACACCAACGACGACGGCTTCGTGAACATCATCGATCTCAACAACGTCCGCAACAACTTTGCCGGAATTGGTTTGGGCGATACGGACGGCGACAACGACGTCGACATCACGGACCTGAACAACGTCCGCAACAACTTCGGCGCCGGTTCGCCGGGGGCGAACGCGGTGCCCGAGCCAGGAAGCTGGGCTTTGCTGGGGGTCGGTCTAGCGGCGCTGGGGATGGCCCGTCGCCGTCGTTAGTCGCCTCAGGCACATCGAGGTCCGAACAATACTTAGCGCAATCACTTGGAGCGCTGTTGGGCTCACAGTCCCAACAGCGCTTTTTTATTTGTATGAAAAGCAACCGCTCGGCAAGGCAGCCAATTTTCGGCAAGCGCCAGGTAGGCGATGCGATGCGCAATCCGACCAGCCTTACGCGATCGCACCCCAGGTCTGCGGTTCGTCGGCGCAGCCAGGCTGATTGCGGCCGCTGACTTCCTGCTCGACGTGCTGGAGCGTGTGCCGCCCAGGGTTCGAGCAGACGCTCGCGCCACGCACCTGCCACAAACCGAATGTATGCTGGACGAGCCCCTTAACGCATCCCACGGCGAAGCCTCAGCGCCGCGTTGATGCCGCCACGGCTGTCTCTTGCTTCACGCGACCGGAGTCGACATCCTGGGCGGCGCCGATCCAGAGCACCAACGGCGCGGCGATGAACACCGTGCTGTAAGTACCTGAGAGCACGCCAACGAGCATACAGAAGGCGAAGCCGTGAATGCCCTGGCCGCCTAAGGCGTACATGATCATCACGGTGATGAACACCGTTAACGACGTCAAGATCGTGCGGCTCAAGGTTTGGTTCAAGCTCAGATTGATCATGTCGGCCGTGAGCTTGGGGCTCTTGCCTTTGACTTCGCGCATCCGGTCGAAGATCACGATCGTATCGTTGATCGAAAACCCGATGATCGTCAAGAACGCGGCGATGATGGGCAGGTTGATCTTGAATTGCTGCACGCCAAGGAACGCCAGTGAATCGGCCAGATAATAACTGGCGCCCAACGCCACCAGAGCCACGAGGACGTCGTGAATCAAGGCGATTACCGCCGCCACGCCGTAAACCAGGCGTTGGAAGCGTACCCAAAGATAAATAGCGATCGCCACGATGCTGGCGAGCAACGCGTAGATTGCCGACCACTGCGTGTTCGCGGCAACCTGACCGCCGATGGCGCTTGACGACGGGAAGTAAGGCTCCGATTCCAATTCTACCTTCAACTTCGCGAACACCGCGCTCGCCTGCTCGGGCGCGAGCGCCACGCGCACGTTCCATTCCTTGAAGGCTTGCGTGGCCCCGGCGTCTTGCTCCGCGTTAGTGGCTTCGAAGGGCACGTCGCCGACGCCCAGAGCTTCCGCGGCCTCGCGGAAGCGTTTTTCCAAGTTCGCCTGGCTCAATCGTTGCGAAAATTTGAGCGTCGTCCGCGTGCCGCCATCGAAGCGGCTGCCGGCCGGAGCCGGCGTAGCCAGTGGACTGATCTGTGCGGGCGAGGGAGTTTCAGTCGTCGGCGGCACTGGCGCCGAAGTCGTTGGCGCCGGGGCTGCTTCCGTTACCGCTGGAGCTGTCACATCAGATGCCGGCGTTTCCGTCGCAACGGGCGGCGAAGTGGTTGCTTCAGTAGCGCCGCCGGTTTCCGGCTGGGCGTCTTGGTAGACCACGCCACAAGCGCCGCCGGGAGTTGCGTCGCTGGACGTGTCTGTCGAAGCCTCGGTCGGCGGGGCCGGGGGCGTCGTCGAAGTCACGGGCGCAGTGATGACGGGCGGCGGCGTCACGGCGGGAGCGGCCGACGGCGTGATCATCGCCACTTCGCCGATCTCCACCGAGTTTCGCGCAAGCTTCATGTCTTTGAAGAGGAGCGACAAAATCGCTTCGACCGCTTCGATGTTCGGATTGGAAGTATCGATCAGGAATCGCTTATATTCCGGTTCGCCGGTGATTTGCACCGAACTGACCGCCACGTCCGGCAGGGTTGTCAATTCGTCCAAGCGTTGCTCGAAGGTCGCGTCGATCTGCTTTTGAATCTCCGGCGTCACGGCATCCACCGCCGGCTGCGAGCCGACCAGTTCTCGTTGGATCTCTTCCTTCAACTCCGTGGATTGCGTGGCCACGAGCATCTCGCGGACCTGTTTGCGGACGTCCTCCGGCAATTCGCTGGAGACCGCTTTGCGCACCGGCGTCTCGCCGTCCGCGACCGGTTCGTCGAACACGGCTTCGACCGACACGCCGCCGGTAAAGTCGATGTCCAACAGTCCCTTGCCGCGGCTGACGACGGTCACCAGTCCGGCGCCGATTAAGAGCGCCGACAAGATCATGGCCGGACGCATCCAGGCCACGAAATCGAAGTTCGTATGTCCGATCAACTGCGTCAGGTGCAATTTCGTGATCCACTTTTTCCGTTCGGCGATTTCCATTGCCACCCGGGCACAGAAGATCGCGGTAAACATGCTCATCGCCACGCCGATAAACAGCGTAGTAGCAAAGCCCTTCACCTGATCGGTGCCGATGAAGAACAAAATCACGGCCGTGATCAAGGTCGTAACGTTGGAGTCGAAAATCGCCGAGAACGCCCGATCGAAGCCGTTGCGAATGGCCATCTTCATCGTGGCCCCACGGGCCTGCTCTTCCCGCATGCGTTCGTAGATCAGCACGTTCGCGTCGACGGCCATGCCGACGGTCAGCACCAAACCGGCCAGGCCGGGCAAAGTGAACGCGGCGTTGAACATGGTCATCGCGCCGACGGTCAAAAGCACGTTCATCACGAGCGCCGCACAGGCGATCAGGCCCGCGAAGCGATAGTACACGAGCATGAAGACCAACACTGCCGCCGTGGAAACCACGATCGACAGCTTGCCTTTTTCGATCGAATCTTCGCCGAGCAACGGACCGGTCGTCCGCTGACTAACGGGGTCTTTCTTGAGCGCCGCCGGCAAGCTGCCCGCGTTCAGCACGTCGACCAGGGCCTGCACCGGGGCGCGGTCGATGTAGCTCGGGCTGGTGATCTGCCCGCGGTCCGAAATCACGGTCCTGATGCTCGGCGCCGTGAAGATTTCACCGTCCAAAATCACCGCCAGATTCTTGGACCGATTGGTAGCCCGATCCGGCAGGTTTTCCGAGGTCAATTGGCTAAAAAGCTGCGCGCCAGTGGAATTGAACTGGAAATCGACGGCGAAGTTTCCGGTGTCGTTGTCCGGGCCCACCGTGGCGCGGCTTAGATATTGCCCTGACACATTGTGACGGTCGACCAAGACCAGGATTTCCTTGATCGGCTTCCCGCCGCGCGTGCTGTCGCGCACGATCGACTCGCTCGAACTGGCCAGTTCCTGCGCCTCCTCGTTCGCCCCCAACGGCACCCAGCGTGCGACCACTTCGTCGCCAAGCCGCACTTCGCGTCCCGGCGTCGCCATCGCGCCGCCCACCAGGTCTCGGTCAGTGCTATTGCTCGCCAGGATGCGAAATTCCAGCGAGCCGCTCCGGCTGATATGCTCCTTGATCCGCTCCGCTTCGTCGGATTCCACCTTCGGAATGATGATTTCCACTTGCCGCTCGCCGTAAGGGCGCACGACAACTTCCTTCAATCCGCCGGGATTCACGCGCTTCGTGACGGCGGCGATCAACTGGTCCATCGGCACGGGGCCGTCTTCCGCCGAACGTTGCGAGTCGTCAACCTCGTAAATCAGGTTCACGCCGCCGCTCAAGTCGACGCCGTATCGCGGCGGCCACTTGAGGACGTTCACGGCGAGGCCGACGATCAGCGCGAACAGGATCACGCCCAGGCGACGCCCGTAGTCCGGCGTGCGAAGGAACTTCGCCAGCCAGACGCCGATCACCCAGGGGAGGATCAACACCGCCAGGGTCACCGCGGCGCGGCCATACGAACCCAGCGAGTCACTCATCCGCGCGGCCTGCGCCAGCAGCGGCCAACCAAGATTTGCCCACATATCGTCACTTCCGCCAGACTATTTGGTTTCTTTGGATTCCGTCGACTCGACCGCCTCGTCTCCGAGCACGCGGACGATCGAACTGCGGGTTACTTTGACCCGGGTATTCGAAGTCTCGTCGACGCGCAACGTAACTTCGTCGGCCCCTTGATGCACATTGACCACCACGCCGTAAAGTCCGCCGGACGTCACGACGCGGTCATTTTTCTTGAGCTGGTCGAGCATAGATTGCCGCGTCGCCTGTTCGCGTCGCTGCGGGCGAATCAGCATGAAATAGAACAGCGCCGTAATCACGACGAGAATCGGCAGCATGCCGAGACTATCGATGATCGACGGCGCCTGAGCAGGCGCGGCGGCCCCCCCGTCAGGTGCAGCAGGCGCCTGAGATAATAGCGCCGCCGCCAACGAGGCGGAAAAACTGCCGAACGATGAGAACATCCACGCCCCCGAAAACGCCATGGGCGAACAGAAGCGGCCCGCCCGCCACACGCGAACCGGGCCGACCGACCAAAAATCAAGCCCGTATGGTAAGCCCTTGCCAGAAAAGGGACAAGGGGAAGTGGAGAGACTTCGCGCATCGGAAGCGGAAGTAGAAATTGCCGCCATGCCACTGAAAACTGATCACTTAAAACTTCAAACCCCTAATCCACAAACCCGCGCAACACGTCCTGAGGCGCCGGGCCGTAGGCCGCCGGTTCCATCGAGCTGGACGCGCGGCCTTGGCTCAGTCCCCGCATCGCGCCGGAGTAGCCGAACAGATTCGCCAGCGGCGCCTCGGCTTCGATGATCGTGTTCTGGCCGCGATGGAACGTCTGGGTGATGATCCCGCGGCGCTGTTGCAGGTCACTGATGAAGTCGCCGAAGTATTCGTCCGGCGTGGTGATTTCCAGCTTCATGATCGGCTCGAGCAGTACCATGCCCGCGGCGCGCAGGGCCTGATCGAAGGCGTCCGCCGCGGCGACGCGGAAAGCGATCTCCGTGGATTCCGTCTCGTGCGTCTCACCGCCCAGCAGCGTGATCTTCACTTTCATCAGCGGGAAGCCGAGCAAACCGGTGATTTGCTGCTGCAGCGTTTCGAGCGCCGCTTGCGAGAAACTGCCCGGCAAGGTTGCGCCAGCGGCGTCGAGCACCGTGATTGGCTGCGGCCCGTCGAAGGGCTCCAGCCGGATACGCACTTTTGCAAATGTCTGCTGCCCGGCGATCTGCCGTCGGCATTCGCCTTCGGCTTCCACGGAGCGCTCGATCGTTTCGCGGTAGCTCACGCGCGGCTTGTGGACCTTCACGTTGAGATTGAAGTCGCGCAACAGACGGTGCTTAATCACTTCCAAATGCAACTCGCCCATGCCGGAGATCAAGGTTTGGCCTGTTTCCTCGCTCTCTTGAGCGCGGAACGTCGGGTCTTGTCGCTTGAGCATCTCCAACGTCTCGGCCAGCTTCTTGCGCTCCGCGCTCGTCTCCGGCTCAATCGCCATCGAGATCACGGTCTCCGGGAAGACGATCGATTCCAGCACGATCGGGCTCTGCGAATCGCAAAGCGTATCGCCGGTGATGGAGTTGCGGATGCCGATGATGCCGATGATGTCGCCGGCTTCGACCTGCTCCACCTGCTCTTTGCGGCTGGCGTGAATGTGCCAGAGTTGCGCGGCGTTTTCTTTCTTATCCTTGCCGGCGTTGTAGACGCGGGTGCTCGACTTGAGCGTGCCCGAATACACGCGGACGATCGCCAGGTCGCCGTGTTTCTCGGCCAGAATCTTGAACACCAGCCCGCAGAACGGTTCCTTGGGATCCGGTTTGCGGATCTCCTTGGCGTCCTTCTTCTTGGGATTGATGCCTTCCACGGGCGGCTTGTCGGCCGGGCTGGGCAAAAAGTCCTGCACGGCGTCCAAGAGCGGCTGCACGCCAATACAATCGAGCGCCGATCCGCACAAGAGCGGTACCGCCAGGTTATGCACCGTGGCCCTGCGCAGCACGTCGCGAATGAGTTGGGTGGGAATAGGCTCCTCGGCCAGCGCCAGCTCCATCAATTCATTGCTGTAATCGTAGAGCTGCTCCAGCATCTGCCCGCGCCACATCTCGGCGAGATCGCGCGCATCGTCCGGGATCTCCGCGAGATTCACCGTCGCCTGGGCTTTATCCCGCCCGCCAATGAACGACATCAACTTCATCTCGATCAGATCGATCACGCCGCGAAACGCGCCCGGCGTGTGCGGCGGGCCGGCGCCGAGCGGGATTTGAATCGCGATGGGATTCGAGCCGAGCCGTCGGCGAATCTCCGACAGCGTCCCTTCGAAGTCGGCGCCTTCGCGATCCATTTTGTTGATGAACGCTACGCGCGGCACGTGATACTTGTCGGCCTGACGCCAAACGGTTTCGCTCTGCGCTTCGACCCCTTCGCGCGCACTGAACACGACGACACCGCCGTCCAACACGCGCAGGCTGCGCTCCACTTCGGCGGTGAAGTCAACGTGCCCCGGCGTATCGATCAGATTGATCGTCACGTCGCGCCACTGAAACGTCACGCAAGCGGAATAGATTGTGATGCCGCGCTGCTGCTCTTCCTCGTCGAAATCGGTTTCCGTCGTCCCTTTATCGACGTCCCCCATGCGATGCAGCATGCCGGAAAAGAAGAGCATCCGCTCAGTCACGGTCGTCTTCCCGGCGTCGATGTGGGCGATCACGCCGATATTACGAATGGAATGCAAGTCGCGAGGCATAGGAACACGCTTTTTTCGAGGGATTCACCACGGAGGGCACGGAGAACACGGAGGGGAGGAAGTTTGAAGTGTTCAGTTTTCAGTAGTGTGACGCGGACTCTTCACTGACAACTGAACACTGAAAACGTCAAACTCATCATCTCTTCCCCTCCCCCCTCCGTGTTCTCCGTGCCTCCGTAGTGAAATCTTAAGTGAACGACCGCGCATGAAAAAGGCCGCGCGGGAAGCGGTGTTCCTGCGCGGCCTCGAGCTGTTTCAAACTACCAGGCGAAGTGCGCGAACGCCTTGTTGGCGTCGGCCATGCGGTGAACGTTTTCGCGCTTGGTGTAGGCGGCGCCTTCTCGTTTGTAGGCGGCGATCAACTCGTCAGCCAGCTTGAGGTGCGTGGCACGCCCCTTCTTTTCGCGGACCGACTGCAGAATCCAGCGAATCGCCAGCGACTGTTGCCGCGTGCGGTTCACCTGCATCGGCACCTGGTACGCGGCGCCACCGACCCGGCGGGATCGGACTTCCACCTCGGGACGGACGTTCTCGACGCCCCGGGTGAAGACTTCCAGCGGATCGACGTCCGGCAGCTTCTCCTTGATGATGTCCATGGCGCCGTAGACCACAGCCTGGGCCGTGCTCTTCTTGCCCGACCACATCAGGGAGTTGACGAACTTGCTCACCAGCAGCGACCCGTAAACGGAATCCGGCACAAGCTGCTTACGACTGGCGGTAATGCGAGGCATGGGAACTCAAAAAATGATGAATGTTGAACGACGAACGATGAATTGGGCGGAAAGACGACTGATTTGAAACATGAGTCCGATCGGATCCACATTCATCATTCATCATTCTGCAATCATCATTCTCCTAACCCTTCTTCGCCCCGTACAAGCTGCGGGATTGCTTGCGGCCGTTGACGCCGAGGCAGTCCAGCGCGCCGCGGATGATGTGGTAACGGACGCCCGGCAAGTCACGGACACGGCCGCCGCGGACCAGCACGATGCTGTGTTCCTGCAGCGAGTGGCCTTCGCCTGGGATATAGACCGTGACTTCCTTGCCGTTAGAAAGCCGCACGCGGGCGATCTTCCGCAGAGCCGAGTTCGGCTTCTTCGGCGTCATGGTCTTCACCTGGAGGCACACGCCGCGCTTTTGCGGGCACTTGTCCAACACAGGCGCTTTGCTGAATTTCCGCGGCGGGCGACGACTGCGGCGGATCAATTGGTTAATTGTCGGCATCGAGCTATCTCAAGGTACGGCAGGCACTTAGCACACGCGATCCAGTCCGCGCGGCAATCCCCGGTCGAAAAAGCGAACCGCCTTCCCCCGGCAGGGAAACCACATAAGTTACAGGAATTCCGCAGGGTGTCAAGCGATCCGAGACGCCATCGACGCTTCTCAAACGGCGTGTGGCAAGCCGTGCGGCGCGAATCGCCCCGGCGTTTTGGCGCCAACTACGCCGTCACCAACTCAGTGGTAGTTGGTTCGGCTTCCTCGCCGTGCAACTGCACATGGTCGACCGGCGCGCGGCGGACTGGGCGCCACCATTCGTTGATCCGCTGGCAAAACTGGAAGAAGACCGGCACGAAGAACACTGCCAGCATCGTCGAGGCGATCATGCCGCCGAACACCGCGGTGCCGAGGGCCTGTTGCCCGGCCGCGCCGGCGCCTTCGGCCACCACCAGCGGCGCCACGCCGAGGATGAACGCGAAGGAGGTCATCAGAATCGGCCGAAAGCGCAAGCGGGCCGCTTCGACGGCGGCATCGTAGATGCTGCGCCCTTCCAGCCGCAGCTCGCGGGCGTATTCGACGATCAGGATCGCGTTCTTGCTCGCCAAGGCGATGATCAACACCATGCCGATCTGCGTGTACATATTGTTGTCCATGCCGCGCAACGAAACCGCGGCAATGGAGCCAAGCAAGCCTAGGGGCACAACCAGAATCACCGCCGCGGGCGTAATCCAGCTTTCGTATTGCGCGGCTAGCACGAGATAAACCATGATCACAGCAAAGCCGAAGATCAGGAACACTTCGTTGCCGACCTTCTTCTCCTGATACGAGATGCCCGTCCACTCGTAACCCAGGCTGGCGGGGAGCTCCTTATCGGCGATCTGCTCCAGTAACCGAATCGCCTCGCCGGAGCTGAAACCTGGCGAGGGAGCGCCGGAGATCAACGCGGACGGATACAGGTTGTAACGGGAAATCACTTGCGGCCCGAACACGCGCCGCACCTTGACGACGCTGCCCAGGGGAATCATCTCGCCGGCCGAATTGCGCACTTCGAGCCGCTCGATATCTTCCGGTCGCAGCCGGAACGCTTGATCGGCCTGAACGCGGACCTGGAATGTCCGCCCGAACTTGTTGAAGTCGTTGACGTAAGCCGAACCCAAGTAAGCCTGCAACGTGCCGAACACATTGGTGAGCGGGACGTCGAGCGTTTTCACTTTCACGCGATCGACATCCACATACACTTGCGGCACGCCGGAACGAAACATCGAATTCAAGCTCGACAAGCCGGATTGGCTGCCACCGGCCTGCAAAATGCGATGCAACGATTGGCTCAGTTCCGTCAGGCCGACATCGGCGCGGTCTTGAAGCTGCATCTCGAACCCGCTCCGCACGCCGAGCCCCGGAATGGACGGCGGCGGGAAGCTGAAGATCATGGCTTCCTTGATCTGCGAGAACTGTCCTTGCAGACTGCCGATGATGCCCATTTGACTCAGGGACGGGTCCTTGCGATTGTCCCAAGTGTCAAAGGCGACGAAGACGTTCGCTACGTTCGAAGCGGCGCTTCCTTCCACGAAGGAGAAGCCGCCGATGACGAACCAATCGGTGACGCCCGGTTGCTTCAACAGGATGTTATGAATCTGATCGACGACTTCGCGCGTGCGTTCCTGCGAAGCGGCGTCCGGCAACTGCACGGAGACGATGAAGTACCCTTGATCTTCGACCGGCAAGAAACCCGTCGGCACGCGGTTGTACCACCAGGCGGTGAGCGCAATCAGCGCGACGAACACGGCCATCATCGCCCAACTCCAATGCAAGAGCTTGCGGATGATGACGGTATAGGCGTGCTCGACCTTGTTGTAGACGTAGTTGAAGCCCCGGTAGAACCAGTTTTTCTTTTCCTTCGGCTTGCGCAGGTACACCGCGCACTGCGCCGGCTTGAGCGTCACGGCGTTGACCGCGCTGATCAGCGCCGTGGCCGCGATGGTGAGTGCGAATTGCCGATAAAGTTGCCCGGTGATGCCGCCCAGGAATGCCGTCGGCAAAAACACCGCCATCAACACGAGCGTGATGCCGATGATCGGGCCCAACACCAATTCCATCGCCCGTATCGTGGCTTGCCGGGGCGTTTGCCCGCGCTCAATGTTGTGCGCCGCGGCCTCGACGATCACGATCGCGTCGTCGACCACGATGCCGATCGCCAGCACCAGCCCGAACAGCGTGAGCATGTTCACCGAGAAACCAAGGGCAAACATCGCCGCGAAGGCGCCGATAATCGTCACGGGCACAGTTGTCGCCGGCACCAACACGGCGCGCCAGTCTTGCAGGAACACCAAGATCACGATCAACACCAACACGCCGGCTTCGATCAGCGTCACGTAAACCGCGCGAATCGCCTCCTTAACGAACTTCGTGGTGTCGACCGGAAACGAGTACTGCATCCCCTCAGGAAACTTCTCGCCCATTCGCTCCACGGCTCGACGCACGCCATCGGCAACCTCGATGGTATTCGATCCCGGCAGTTGAAAGACGCCCAAGCTGGCCGCTTGATGGCCGTTCTTGAGGGCGAACTGATCGTAGGTCTGCGCGCCCAGTTCCACGCGCGCGACGTCTTCCAGGTAGGTCACGCGCCCTTCGTCGCCGGCTTTGACGACGATCCGATTGAACTGCTCCGGATCGCTCAACCGGCCCAAGGCGGTGACGATGTACTGGAAATTCTGCCCATTCGGCGCGGGCGACTGACCGACCTGGCCAGCGGCGACCTGTACGTTTTGTTCCTGGATCGCCGCCATCACGTCTTGCGTCGTCAAGTTGCGGGCTTTGAGCTTTTCCGGATCGAGCCAGATCCGCATGCTGTAATTATTGCCGCCGAAGATGATGACATCGCCAACGCCTTCGACGCGGCTCAATTCATCCCGCATGTAAAGATTCGCGTAGTTCGACAAGAAGAGACTGTCGAACTTGCCTTCTTCGGAGAGCAGCGTGACGACGATCGTCATGTTCGTCGATTGCTTTTTGCAGATCACGCCTTGCCGGCGGACTTCTTCCGGCAACTGCGGCTCGGCCACCGCGATGCGGTTCTGCACGAGGATTTGCGCCTGATCCAAATCAGTGCCGATGTCGAACGTGACCGTCAACGAATAGGTGCCGTCGCTCGAACAGCTCGACGCCATGT
>JAWXBP010000434.1 GCA_034440135.1 Planctomycetia bacterium | reverse complement strand
CGACACCGCCATCGGCATCATGTATACCGGCGTGTTCGCGGCCGGCGGCATTCTCGCCTCCGTCTTTTCGCACCGCATTCACGTCGATCTGCTGCATTTCGTGATGGGGCAAGTGCTGGCCGTCAACGATACCGATCTCTGGGTCGCCGGCATCGTCGCCGCCGTGGTTTTGTCGGCGGTGTTGATTTTCTACCGCCAATTGCAACTCACCAGCTTCGACCCCGTGATGGCGGCGTCGATCGGCATTCCGGTGCTGGGGATCGACTACCTGCTCACCACCTGCACATCGCTCGTCGTGGTCAGCGCCGTCACGATGGTCGGCGTGATCCTGGTCGTCGGCCTGCTCGTCACGCCTGCCGCGAGCGCGTATTTGCTCTGCGATCGCCTGAGCCGAATGCTCGTCGTCAGCGCCCTGCTGGGCGTGACCAGCGTCGTCGGCGGCTTGTACGTTTCGCTGTGGACCAACATCGCCGGCGGCGCGGCGATCGTGGCTTTTTGCACAGTGCAGTTCCTGTTCGTGCTGGTCGTCGCGCCACGTTACGGATTGATCGCCGGCTGGCTGCGCCGAGCGCAAATGGTCCCGCAGCAGTTGGTCGAAGACGTGCTGAGCTGTGTCCTCCGCGCCGGCGATGGGCATCCCACCCTCGCAGAAGTGCAAGCCCGCGTCGTCGAGTCCCGTCCCGAAGCCATTGCCAAGGCCGTCCGCGCGCTCACCAGGCAGAATCTAATGGAGGAAGAAAACGGCCGCCTGAAACTCACCGAGACCGGCAAGCGCGAAGCGCAACGAGTTCTACGCGCTCATCGTCTCTGGGAGGCGTATCTCGAACACGTCGGCACTCCGGAGACGGAGATTCACGCCAAAGCTCATCAACTAGAACACGTTCACGATCCCGCGGCCGTCGACTACATCGACGACAAGCTCGGCCATCCACTGCGCGATCCGCACGGCAGTGAAATTCCAGTCGATCGCGACACCGTCGCGCCGGGCAAGCTCGTCAAGGTGAGCCAACTCCGCGAAGGCCATCGCGCGACGATCGTCAGCGTCGGTCCCATAGCGGCGAACGATCTCTTGAAGCCGGGCACATCAGTGCGCCTCGGCCCGCGCCAACAAAACGGCAACATGTGGACAGTCGAACTCACCGACGGCCGCAAAATCGCCCTCCCCCACGCCGCCGCCGACGCGGTGACGGTGGAAGTGCAGGAGGAGACGCGCAATATGGAAGCTGGAACTCGGAAATGATTTGCCCGCGAAACACGCAAAACATACGAAAAAGGATCGGAAAAGAGCCGAAGTAATTGTCCATGGAACGCGCGGAACAACTCACAAGTGCATGAGGTTTCCCGTGTTACCCCCTGTATTTCTTGGACAAACCCCCGGCCTTTTTTTCGTGTGTTTCGCGGGCAAACTACTTCCGGGCTCCGCGTTTGCGTCGGGCAGGAACGTCGTCGCGGCGTGGCGGTCGTGATTTGCCGCCGTGGAGGGCTGCGACGCAGATTTCTTGGCGGTTGAATTGGAGTTGCCGTGCGCGGACGTCGCGGTAGCCCCAGCCGCGGATGCGTTCGAGGTATTCCGGCAACATCTGCGCCAGGTCCCAATCCAGCAGCTTGAGCGTCAGCAACAGCCCGCGGATTTCCACCTCGGGATGCGTGACGATCGCCTCCACGGTATCGAGCGTGTATTGCGGCGCGACGTTCATGTCGGCCGCAAGCCAGCGCGTCTTGCGGAACTCGCGCCGTTGCACATCCGCGCCGCGCTTGCGCACGTGGTGAAAGCGCGGATCGTTCCCCACGACGGGATCAACCTCGGCGGGATCGATGCCGGTCACCATCAAGCCCGCCTCCATCAGCGCCTGCGCGGCGCCGCCGGGTGCGCAGCCAATTTCGACGGCTTGCTGATCCGCCTCGAAGGGAAACTGCGCCCAGGCGAGCGCTTCTTGCATCTTGAGATACGCCCGCGAGACGGCATGCGGCGGCAATTCGAGCGACTGCAATCCGCCCGGCAGCCGTGAGACGTAGCCGGCGGTGAAATGATAGCCGGCCCACCATTCGTTCGGGCCAACGACGATGCAGTCGAGCACCAGTTGCCCGGGCTTTTCGCGCGGCGGCTGAGTGAGCCACCCGCGGCGCGGATCACTTTCCGGCCAGGCGGCGAGGATCGCCTCGCGCGCCGCCACGGAATGTTCATTCATCCCCGGCGTGTACCCGTGATGCCCCGGCGTGCATAGATCGCGCGGCCAGACGTGCATCAGCGTATACGGCTGCTCGCCCGTGAGCTGATAGACCGCCTGCGCCCGCTCCTCGATCGAGTCCGCCGTCACTTTCCCCAGCACAAAGCCGTACGCACGGGCGAAGATCGACTCCAACCGAAAATCCGCCTTGAGCGCCCGATCGGCCGGCAACTTGAAGGTGAGGAACCCGGGGCGCGAGTAAGCGAACCGGAACTCCGGATACCGCGCAGCAATCTCTCGCTTGAGCGCCGGCTCGGCGCCGACCTGGCAGGTGGTGTAGAGGAAAGTGGCGTTGAGCATGGCCCGCGCGTCTGTTTACTGAGGAATGCGTCTTACTGAAGAATGCGTCGCATCCATCATCGCACGACCGAAATAGCCCCGATAGGGGCGACAGATAATAGCCAGGGGCGCGAGCCCCTGGGAAAAGGCCCAAAAAAGTAATTGAGCCCCACCGGGGCGACACTTTGCGAATCCGCTGTTGTGCGCGGGTCTCCCGACCCCGCACGACCAACGACCGCAGGTCTCCAGCCTTGTGCTAACCGCCGCCTGCCACGCGTCGTGTCAAAAATGGAGACCTTCGGTCGGGCAAAGTGCGGGGTCGGGAGACCCGCGCACAACAGCGTTGCCTTTCAAGTGCCGCCCCGTTGGGGCTCGAATCATTCGTCGGCGACGTTTTCCAGGGGTTTGCACCCCTGGCTATTGTCTGTCGCCCCTGTCGGGGCTATCGAAACGACGCGGCTGCGGCGCATGCCCACGATGATCGTCGGCGTGAAAATCGTCACGAAGGAAACGATGGCCAAGAACAACGCATTGATTGGCGTCCCCTTGCGGTCGTCGATGAAATCGCGGAGCCCGATCATCATCGCCGTGCTGGGCCAGGGCAGCCAGAGAAAGAACAACGCTCTCGGAAACTGAAGCCAACGTCGCGGAACCAAACAGAAAACGAGTGGACTGGCAGCAACAACGGTCACTAACACGTCAATGTTGCTAACGCGTTCGAGGCAATCGACTCGTCGATCCATCCAATTCCACACGCCGAGCGACAAAGCCGATGAAAACACGAACGCAAACAGAGACCAAAGTGGAAATCGCGCTTCGTCAACATGGGACATGCAATCATCGCCTATGGCAACTACTAACGGCTCTAATTGTCCACCATCGCCTCTTGCCCGCCAACCTGGCTCACCGCCGTCACCAGATCCTGATCCTGCCGCGCGAACACGCTCCGCAAATCAAGCAGCAACTTGCCATCCTGAATGCGTCCCACGACCGAATGCGTGCCGATGCGTAGCGCCTGCGCGAAGCGGTCGACGCTCAACTCCGCCGGCGTTAGCGCCACGGCCCAGGTCTTGATTTGTTGTGTGGGCACCGAGCCACCGCCGAGGTACGCAACGTCCTCCATTGCGGCGGCCGCGCGCACCGAGGGGATCGCGGCCAATTGCGTCGCGAGGCGTTCCGCCCGCAGCTTTAGGTTTTCGATCGGCGTCGTCAGCAGTTGCAGCAGCGGGATTCTTTGCTGAGCTTCTTCCGGCTTGCGATACAACGGCAACGTCGCGGCAAGTGCCGCAAGCGTGAGCTTGTCTACGCGCAGCGCGCGAGTCATCGGATGCTTGGCGATCCGTTCGACCAACTCGCGCCGCCCGACAATGCAGCCGCATTGCGGGCCGCCGAGCAACTTGTCGCCGCTGAACAACACCAAGTCGGCCCCCTGGCGGATACTGGCGGAAGCCATCGGTTCGCCGGTTACGCCCCAGGGGGTGAGATCGATCAATGCGCCGGAGCCAATGTCATCGATCACCGGCAGCGAGTGCTGTCGCCCGAGCGCCACCAACTCGGCGAGACTCGCCTCGGCCGTGAAGCCGACGATGCGGTAGTTGCTCGTATGCGCGCGGAAGAGCGCGGCGGTCGTTTCGCCGATCGCCTGGCGGTAGTCGTCAATGCGCGTCTTGTTCGTCGTGCCGACTTCGCGCAGCTTCGCGCCGCTGGTGGACATCACGTCCGGTAAGCGGTAGCTGCCGCCGATCTCGATTAACTGCCCGCGCGAGACGATCACCTCGCGCCCAGCGCACAAGGCCGACAGCGTCAGCATCGTCGCGCCGGCGTTGTTGTTGATGACGAGCGCCGCCTCGGCCCCAGTCAGCTCTTTGAGCAGTCCCTCGACCGCGGCCATGCGCTGCGAACGTTCGCCGCTGGCGAGATCAAGCTCGACGCTTGCATATCCGCGCGCCACGGAGACCAGCGCGTCGATCGCCTCATCGGCCAACGGCGCGCGTCCCAATCCGGTGTGGAGCAGAATGCCCGTCGCGTTCACCACCGATCGCAGCGACGGTTGTTCGCCTTCCAAAATCCGCCGCGCAATCCGCTCCGCCAAATCGGCCACGTTCGGCAACGAGGCCTCGCTCGCCGAGGTCTTCAACTCGCTCCGCAACTCCTCCAACACGCCCCGCGCGCGCGTCACCACCACGCTATGACTCAGCCGCGCCGCCAGATTCCTGAGCGGCGGGCTTTCGAGCAGCTCGTTCACCGAGGGGAGATTGCGTAGCAAATTGACAGGCATGGGACGCGGGGCTCCGCGAAAGTAAGGTTTTCGTCGCTTCCATTAGTATAGCCGCCCTTAGCTAGCCCCGCAGGGAGCAAGCCGTCCCATTGATTTTGCGGAATTCACCGCATGGCGGTACAATTCGCTCATGTTTTTCCCTATCACGCCGGAAATGCAACAGGCCTTGGCCGACTACTTGGGCGAGCGGCTGAGTTCAACGTTCGCATTGGACCTGGAAGAACTGCGAGCAACGTATGCAGCGCAGGGAGTGGCGTTAGGTCTCGCGGGCTGGGACGACCCGGCGATGGATGCGTACAACGACTATGAGACGCGCTCATAATCCTGTCGATGCAGGCAATTCCCAACGGGAGCGTTTTATGCCACGGCTTACTATGTTCCTTGGGGCTCTGTTGACGATCGGTTCCTTCTGCGGCTGCGACCATGTATTCTTGGATCATCCGATCGGCAGTCCGTTGCGCAAGGAAGAAGGTCGCAAGCTTGATGGCACTTGGTACATCCCTTCCGCAAAGCAGCATGCGACTTCATCGACTTTGCAACTGAAATACGTGTCCGATGGCCGGCTCGTGATGGCGCGTTTGCAATGGAATGAGAAGCAAGATCGCTTTGAAGCAATCGATTCTACGCTCATGTTGACTCGACTTGGCGACCATTCGTACTGCTTGTTCGACAAGATCCTAGATGAAGGAGCTCAGGGGCATTGGTTCTTCCGCTTTCATCACGATGCGAGAAAGGGGGAATTGCGACTCTGGAGCCCAAGCCCTGAGGCTTTTGCTTCTGTTGTTCGTAGCGGACGGCTGTCAGGGACCGTCAAGCAAGACAAGCGATCAATGACCGTACGAATCACGGCCACTCCGGCTGAGTTGCAGGAGTTCTTCAGCAAACCGGAAGCGGATGAACTGTTCGAAAACCCGCAGAATGAGGTTTTCGCCAGACGGCTTGAAGGCTGGAACAAGTAGCAAGAGCGCTATTCGTCACAATGAGTTGCGTAGCTACGAACGCGCTATCTCGCGATCGTCATCTGCCAGGCAATCACCGCCAAGCCCATCGGCACGCACCACAGCGCGAAGTACTGCAACTTGCCGCGCTGTAGCCAAGTAATCAGCCAGCGCAGGGCAAAAATGCCGACGAAGCAGGAGACTGCCGCGCCGGTGGCCAGGATCGTCCAGGAAAGCCCCGCGTTACCGTTGCGGGCGATGTCGATGGTTTCCAAAACGATCGCGCCGCCGACGGCCGGCAGCGAGAGCAAGAATGAAAACGTCGCGGCGTCTTCGCGTTTCAGGCCGAGCCATAACCCGGCGCCGATCGTGCTGCCGCTGCGCGAAATTCCTGGCAACGGCGCCACCGCTTGAAACAGTCCGATTACGAGCGCCTGCCGCCAGGTGAGTTCCTGATACGTCAGCGTGCCGAGCGGCCGATGGCTGGCCCACCACAAGAGCGCCGCGTTGACCAGCAACAGCCAGCCAGTCAGCAACGGGCTTTCCAGCCAATGTGAGGCGAAGACCTTCAACAACATGCCCGTCACGACCGCCGGCAACGTGCCGATGATCAACAGTCCCAGCACGTGAATGTCCGCTCCCAGCAATCGCCAGACGCGGTTCCAATAGAAGGCCAACACGGCGACGAACGTGCCGGCGTGGAGTACGATCGTCAGCCCGAGTTTGTTGGCGAATTTGACGTGGAACAGGCTCTCGCAGAGCGCCTCGCCCACCGCCAGGTGCCCGTCGGAACTGATCGGCAGAAACTCGGTGATCCCTTGGATCACTGCCAGAATAATGACGCTCAGCCACTCCATCCGTTGTCCGCCATGCGTTCGCCAGGGAATTAATTGGGATAACAACTCTACGTTGCCCGCCGCCCGTTGGGCAGGAGGCGTTGTCAGTATTGGACGCCGGGGCCTAGAATCACCGGCACAGGCCGTCAAAACGGCCTTTCCAGGATTTCACCACGGAGGCACGGAGGACAAGGAGACGGAGCGCGGTTTGAACCGCGGAGTCGCAAAGAGGCGAAGCAAGGGGAGTTGAACCGCGAAATACGCGAAATGACGCGAAACGAGGAACTGTCAGTGCTGGTTTGGCTTTGACACAAAAAAGCATGTCCGACTTTCGCGATATTTAGCGACTTTCGCGGTCAAATTCCTCCTGCTCTCTGCGCCTCAGCGACTTTGCGGTTCAATCGGCAATGCCACTCCGTGCCTCCGTGCCTCCGTGGTGGAAGCTACAAAATCTCCCCCCACACGAACCGCACGAACATGCCCGCCCCGACCACAGAACGACGCAAGATTCACATCATCGGCATCGGCGACGACGGCGTCGCGGGGCTGACAAACCAGGCCCGGCAATTGATTGACGAGGCGGATTTGCTGCTCGGGGCGGAGCACACGCTAGCCCTCGCGCCGAAGTCCAAGGCCGAGCGATTCGTGCTCGGGGCGAACCTGGATCAGGCCGTGGCGCGGCTCTCGGCCGCCGCGCAACAGCGGGCCGTGGTGCTGGCCTCCGGCGATCCGCTGTTCTACGGCACCGCGCGCTATCTTTGCGAACGCGTCGGCAAAGATCACTTCGACGTCACGCCGCACGTCAGCAGCATGCAGTTGGCCTTCGCGCGCGTCAAAGAAAGCTGGGAAGAAGCCTATCTGACCAATCTGGCGAATCACGCCTTCGACGCGGTGATCGAGAAAATCCGCGTCGCGGAAAAGGTCGGCATGTTCACCTCCGCAGCCCACACGCCCGCCGCGGTCGCCAAAGCGTTGATCGATCGCAAGATCGATTACTTCTCCTGCTACGTCTGCGAGAACCTCGGTTCGCCCGACGAGCGCGTGACGCAAGGCGAATTGGCCGACATTGCTGGTCACGAATTCGCGCCGTTGAACGTGATGATTCTCGTCCGCAAGCCGCACGTGCCGGACCGCCCCGCCGAAGCGCTCGGCAAGCGACTCTTTGGCAACCCGGACGTGATGTTCCTGCAATCGAAGCCCAAGAGCGGATTGCTCACGCCGGCCGAAGTGCGATCGATGGCCTTGGCGGAAATGGACCTCGGCCCGCGGAGCATCGTCTGGGACATCGGCGCCGGCAGCGGCTCAGTGGCCGTCGAGGCGGCGCAGTTGGCTTCCGGCGGAACGACGTATGCGATTGAAATGGATCAGGAAGATCACTCCCTGATCCTCGCCAACGCGCAACGCTTCGGTCTAACAAACCTCGTGCCCGTCCTCGGCCGCGCGCCGGAGGCCTGGCGCGATCTCCAAGAACCAGACGCCATCTTCCTCGGCGGCACGGGCCGGGAACTCGGCGACCTCGTCGAAGCGGCCTACGAGCGGTTGCGCATCGGCGGCCGCCTCGTGGCGAACGTCGGCAGCATCGAAAACCTGGCCGACGTGCATGGCACGCTGCAACGTCGCGAGTCAGACGTGAAAGTCTGGATGATCAACGTCGCCCGCGGAACGTACCAGTTGGAAAGAGTGCGGTTCGACGCCCTCAACCCGAGCTTCTTGCTGGCCGTGGTGAAGACCGGTTAGGCCGCGGAGGCGCTTAGGCGCGGAGAGAAATGCGCGACCGCGACACGGTTTGTGATAGAATAGGCTGAGCTAACTCGAGCGCCACTTCCGGAGATTTTGAGATGTCAACGATCCAGGTGGAATTGACTGAGCATTTTCGACAGTTTGTTGACGGCCAGATCGCCAGTGGCAGTTTTCCGGACGCGGGAGAAGTGGTGCGCGCTGCACTGCGCCTGCTAGAACGGCAGACCAATGAGGATCAGGAAAGACTGGAATTGCTCAGAAAGTTGTGCAACGAAGGGATCGAACAGCTTGATCGCGGAGAAGGCATTATGCTGCACGGCGAGGAAGAGTTGAAGGAATACTTACATGGCCTCGGCCGTCAAGCGTGCGAAAGGGCTTCCGAGGTCGGGCAATGAGTTCGCCTCGGCCGAAGTACGTATTATCACCGAGTGCAAATGCGGATATCGAGGATGTACTGCGCTGGACGGCCTCTGCATTTGGCGAAAACGCCCGTGATCGATATGAGATACTGATTTTCCAGAGCTTGAAGGACATCGTAGACGACGCGCATCGAATTGGCAGCTACGCGGTTGAAGGATTGAAATCGGCCGCGCGAACCTATCACGTCAGATTCAGCCGCGACCGTGTCTCTAATCGAAACGAACGGGTTCACAAGCCCCGACATGTACTGGTCTATCGCACTCGCCAAGATGACGTAGTCGAAATAATTCGCGTATTGCACGAACGCATGGATCCGGATCTTCATGTCCAATGACTAAAGGTTGCTGATGGCGGAATTGGACTTCCCAACCCTCGACGTCATCGCCGTAGGCGCTCATCCGGATGATGTGGAAATCGCCTGCGGCGGCACGCTAGCACAACTCGTCCGGCAAGGCTATCGCGTCGGCATCATCGACCTCACCGACGGCGAACCCACGCCGCGCTCGCCGGGACCGGAAGTGCGGCTGGCCGAAGCCGCCGCGGCCGCCAAAGCGCTGGGCGTCGAGACGCGCATTCAACTCGATCTGACCAATCGCCGGCTCTTCGACACGTTCGAGAACCGCGTCGCGCTCGCCAAGGAGTTCCGCAAGTACCGGCCGAAACTCGTCATCGGCTTCGGCGAGAAAACGCCGCTCGCCTCGCCCGATCACTGGCAGGCGATGCAAATCACCGACGCCGCGGTGTTCTATTCCCGGCTCACCAAGTGGGACGAACAGTTCGACGGCTTGCCGGTCCACACCATCGCCGCACAGCTCTACTTTTCGCTGTCTTTCATCTCGTTGGAAATGCCGCCCGGCCTCGGACATTTCGTCGCCGACATCTCTGACACGCTCGACATGAAAATGGCGTCGATCCGCTGCTATCAAACCCAGTTCCCGCCCGAGAAGGCGCAGGTCTTCGACCGGGCGATGTCCATCGCGCACCACTACGGCACCGCCGCCGGCTTCCGCGCCGGCGAACTCTTCTCCAGCCCGCGCACGCTCGGTGCGTCGGACGTGATGAAGCTGGTGTTCCGCTAATGTGCGGCGATCGCAAGGATTCACATCGGAGTTAGTTTGAAGTTTTCAGTGTTCAGTTTTCAGTGTTTTGGCTCCTCGTCCTCACTGAAAACTGAACACTGAAAACTTCAAACTCCTCCCCGTGAAAAAACGAAACAGGCCGCGAGGTTATCCCCGCGGCCTGTGCATCGATTTGCCACCATCATCGCCGGCTTAGAACGTATCCAGAATGAAGTGATGCCCGCGGTGATACTTGCGAGCTTCCGGATACTCGTTGTGCCAGCGCTTGTTGTAGACCGGGATCCGCATCTCGGGCGGGTAGCGGAAGTACAGGCTCTCGGAGCTCTTGTAGTAGTCCGGTCCCCAGAAATTCTGCGGGTAGTAGGTGTACGGATAGTGGTAGAAGCGTTCCCAATCGGTCGTGCTGTAGGTGTGCCCCCAGGCGCGGCCGTAGGCTTGCTGGGCGGCCGCTTCACCGGCGGGGAGCATGCCCCACGCGGCGGCGGCGCAGACCAGGGCCAAGAGCATCCGGCGATGCATAGCGTGTCCCCCCTTTGTGCGCGAGAATCCAGGTCGAACTGCGGGTAAACGTCGCCCCAGCGCCCCGGAAAGCGGCCGGCGCGCGAAGCGGAAAAGAAACTGGGTCACTACCGTTCATCGGCCGCCGGAACAGCCGTCATTGAGAGAATATCCGTCAAAAGCGCCCCGGTCGCCGTCCAGCTATTTCGGCTAAGGCCCCACGCCAACAGCGTACCTGCCGCGCTAGGGAATTCTCATGCAACGGCATTTTGCTTGGTTCTTGGACAGGGCAGGGCTACGATGCCGTGTGCATGTCGAAGGCCTCAACCTGCATTTCGAAGCGGCCGACGTAGTCCGAACCATCGCGCGCGGAAATTGGCCGACGGCGACTAGTGCGGCTTCCGCAACCCCCTCCAAGACCAACTCATCCTCCACGAAGTCCCAGAACCAACCGCCGCCCCCCTCCTGGCCATCGCCGCCGCCACCCTCGCATTCTCCACGCGCCGTTCATTCTGGCGGCGCCGGCAACTAAACTCGTAGGTCAGGCACCCCAGTTGAATCGCCATCGCTCCGCAGCGCACTCAAGTCAACCAACACCCGAATCCCGCGCCAGCAAATTGCCTGACGGAAACAACGCTGTTCCCAATTTTAAATCGGTTCCTGACACGAATGGCACTGTCGCTTGTCGTGTAACGACTTGCATCTCCAGGCTGGTTTTGACCTTGTAGCGGCGTCGGCGCGGACCTTGGGCGT